>JBFLZW010000051.1 GCA_040755755.1 bacterium
CTATACCGCTCAGTAAAATTGACCCGTCTGTGCTCAGATAAATTGACCCACCTGTAGTAGGTTTTACTCTTATAGCTATCATTGGTAAAAATTAAGCCCATCAACAAAAAACCCCATCCTACTCATCGAAATTGATGTGGTAGAATGGGGCATGTCGAAAATCATTAGTATTATAAGTCAAAACCTGGCTTTTTTATAGTAAAAATTCAATTATCCTACCAATTTCTTCCCAGATGGTACCGAGAGAAGGATATTCGGGACATGGTATTACAGTATTACTATGTCCTTCGTTCAGTTCTTCGGGCCAGTCCGCATTTACGGCAGTGCTTAACCAGGTGTAGGCATTGTCGGATTTTTTTCCTCACCCACCCCCGAAATGCCGGTCGAAGTGATCTTTTGTGTCCATTTGGCTGTAGGCAGGCCCATCGCAAAGAGTGTTCAACGAAACGGAGTATCGAATACTACCGCACCGATGAGGGCAAAGCCAAGAAGAAGGCCCTCAATGAGCAGCGGCGAAGCAGTCAGGAGCAGCAGGCGTGTAATGGAGACCATGCTGGCAATGCTGGCAGTAATGACGCTGATAGCAGTGATACTGATGATGAGAAACCATCTGGCCAAGCTTCTGAAACTGCCCATGCTTCTGAACCGGTCTATGATGAGGTCACAGTTCATTATCTTCAGACAATCATTGGCTTGATTGAAGGCCGCTGGGTAAGTATGGATGAGATCCTGGCCATGCTGGAAAAGATCATGAGACAACACAGCATGGGAAAACGCAAAAGGTTCAGGTATGATTTTGCTTACCCCAGGGCAGAGGTGCCGTGAGGAGGAAAGAGGGTGCCATGAGGAAGGAAAAAGGATGGAGAAGGTAGAGCAGGTAGAGATATCGAGTTTGGATTTGCGGTATGAAAGCTACCGGATGAGGCATGAGGGAGCCGAGAAGGCGCTTTTGTGCTCAATTTCAGACTATGGCATCCGAGATCCCCTGGAGGGGGTTGACACCAGGGTTGACACGGGGGCAGGCACAGAAGATAAGCGGATTTTGCTCAATGGGTTCAAGCGCCTGCGCTGTGCCAGGAAGCTGGGTATCGGGATGGTGCCTTATTGCTCGCTCGGAACCGATGAGGCTATGGGGATTATCCACCTGATACGCATCTCGAATGCCAGGAGCTTGACTATCCTGGAGCAGGCCAGGCTGATTGATGATCTTGTGCAGGTACACAAGATGGGCCTGCTGGAAATAGCCCAAAGCCTGGAGAGGAGCAAGGGATGGGTAAGTATGCGGCTTGGAATCATAGAAAAGATAAGCGATAGCGTGATGGAGAAGCTCTTCAAGGGGGAATTCCCGGTTTATTCCTACATGTATACTCTTCGCCAGTTCATACGTATGAACTCGAATTCCGGGCAGGGCAGTGAGGTTGACGAATTTGTAAACCTGGTGGCTGGCAAGAATTTGAGCATCAGGGACATAGAAAGGCTTGCGCATGGCTATTTCAATGGCCCCGATCATTTCAGGGAGCAGATCAAAAGCGGCCATATCGTGTGGGCCTTGGATCAGTTGCGGCAGATGCCCCAGGCGGGAGGCAATTTGAGTGAACCTGAGTGCAGTATGCTCAAGAGTCTTGAGATCATACAAAAATATATGCGCAAGGTTATCTATCAGGGGAAGGACGAGCGGTTTAAAAACAATTCCTTCTTTGCCCAGGCCAACCTTCTGGCAGGAGGAATTTTGAGTAAGCTGCCCATTTTCTCGAAGTCATTGAAGGAGTTCTATGATCGATCAGGACAAGCGTAAGGCTATTTTTTTACTCCACAGGGAAGGCATGAAAATACGGGACATAAGTTTCAGGCTGAAGATAAGCCGCAATACGGTGCGCTCTATCATCAAGCAAGGCGGTAGGGCACCTTGTTCTGTGCGGGGGGACAAGATCATGATCGATCAAGAGCTTCTCGTCCGGCTCTACGATGAGTGTGCAGGCAGAATCCAGCGAATACACGAAAAACTGGCCGAAGAGGAGGGGGTGAAAATCGGCTACTCCACCTTGAGCCGCCTCATCCGAGAGCTTGGCCTTGGCGGGGCTGCCAAGGGCCGCTGCTGTCGTGTGCCGGATGAGCCTGGGGCAGAAATGCAGCACGATACCTCATCCTATATTCTGCCCATTGGCGGCAAAAGTATCAAGGTCATAGGCAGCATCCTGTACTTCCGATACTCCAAGGTGCGCTATCTGAAATTCTACCGCTCATTCGACCGCTTTAAGATGAAATGTTTTTTTCATGAGGCGCTTACCTTCTTCGGCTACAGTGCCAGGGTGTGTATCATTGATAATACCAACCTGGCCCGCCTTCGGGGCAGCGGGAAAAATGCCATTATCGTACCTGAAATGGAGCAGTTCGCCAGACAATTCGGCTTCACCTATGTTTGTCACGAGCTGAATCACCCAAACAGGAAAGCCGGTAATGAACGCAGTTTCTACACGGTGGAGACCAATTTCTTCCCAGGCCGCAGCTTTGAGAGCATGGAGGATTTAAACCAAAAAGCCCTTGAGTGGGCAACGCTGAGAATGGCCAATCGGCCAGTGAGCAGAAGCGGCCTTATTCCGGCCAAAGCCTTTGAGCATGAAAAATCGTATCTGGTAAAACTGCCCCCCTTTGTTTCCCCACCTTACCTTGCCCATAAGAGGGACATCGACCAGTATGGGTATGTAGCCTTTGATGGCAACTTTTACTGGGTGCCAGGCACCTCACGGGGAGAGGCCCTCCTTCTGCAATACAGCAGTGATCTTAAAGTTTACCTGGCTCAAAAGTTGCTGGCCGAATATCGCCTGCCTCCCTGGGGAGTGAAAAACCAGCTCTTTACCCCTGGCGGGGTGCCAAAACCAGAATATAAACCAAAGAACCGCAAAGAGCCAACTGCCCAGGAAGAAAAAAACTTGAGGGCACTGGACAAGGATGTGGATGCCTACCTTGAGTTTGTTCTCAAATCCAAAAAAGGCAAAGAAAAGCATAAAGTTATCAGAGAATTGTTCGGGCTGTATCAGAAGATCACCATGCCCTTGTTCATCAAGACCATCAAACGTGCTCTATGCTATCGCATCACCGACAGCCGCTGTGTTGAGAGGATCGCTCTTTTGTACCTGACCGGCGGTGAGGGTGAAATCAGGCATGTCCCCATTGACCAGGAATTTCAAAAAAGACCAGCCTACCTTGAGGGCCGCCTGAGTGATGAAGCGAATCTGGCCGTGTATGAGAAGCTGCTGGAGGATGTGCTGGTGGAGCCGAAGGTGGAGGAGGATGAATCATGATCGACGAGGAACTGGTCAAGATGATAAAGTTCCTCCGCCTTCAGGGATTGCTGGCCAATTGGGACAGGTTCCTGACTATGGCTCAGGAGGAAAACTTCTCCCATCCCCGCCTTCTCAAATATGTCATCGAAGAGGAATATAAAAACAAGAAGGAAAATTCAAGAAAAATGAGGCTCAAAAGGGCACAAATCCCTGAACAACTGGTTATGGAAACCTTCCCTTTCCAAAGACAACCTAATCTGGACAGAAACAAGATCATGGCCATCTATGACTCCTTTGATTATATGGCCAAAACACAAAACATAATCTGGATCGGTCCAACAGGCACCGGCAAATCAGGGCTGGCCACAGCATGTCTCATCAAGGCCATTAATCATGGCTACAGCGGGCGATTCATCCTGTTCCCCGACCTCATCGAGGCACTCTATAAATCAAGAGCCGACATGTCCGAACACAGACTGATTAAACAATTTGCCTCTTATGATTGCCTGCTTATTGATGAGCTTGGCTATGTCGAGATTGAACCTGTTCAGGTGGGTCTGTTTTTTACCCTGATGCAAAAAAGGCACAAGCAAAAGACGACCCTGATTACTTCCAATCTTGGCTTTGAGCAGTGGATTTCATTTCTCAAAAATGACCAGTTGACAGCAGCACTGATCGACCGCCTGACGGAAAACAGTCATGTTATCAATATGAAAAACTGTCTCAGCCTGCGGCCTCGCCTCGTCCAAAGTTAATTACCTTTTGCCCGATGGCAAAAAGAGAGCCTGAAGAAAAGGCAAGTGCATCCCTATATGTCTGATACCTTCAACGAGATAAAAAATAAGGCCAACCTTGTTCGCCAAATCGACCTGGTATCGGTCTTAAAGCTGATCGAAGCTGTCCAGGATAAATCCGATAAGCATAAGTGGCATACTTCACAAGGTGTTATCTCTGTCTCAGGTACCAAATTCATCAACTGGAATAAAGGTATTGGAGGTGGCGGTGCCATTGATCTGGCTATCCATTTAAACAATTTCGATTTCAAAACCGCTGTCTTTTGGCTGGCCAGGACATTCCTCTCCGGTGATATGCACAGACCTTGTGATAGTAAACTCATCAAGGAATCCGAGGATAGATGCATCCCAAGGTTCATCACCCCAAAGTCCACCTTCCAATCACCCCCAAAAGATGATACCAGACTGCCACAGGTAGTAAATTACCTCCTGAATACTCGATCTATTCCCCTGCCCCTGATAAAATCTCTCATTCATTCAGGCAAACTCTATGCTGATATAAAAGGTAATGCAGTTTTTTTACTCCTTGGAAAAGAAAAAAAGGTGGTAGGTGCTGAACTTCGAGGAACCACTCGGATACGGTGGCGAGGTATGGCTCCTGGATCGAGAAAGGACCTGGGCTACTTCTGTGTCGAAAACCCCTCTGCCAAAAATATGGTACTTTGCGAATCTGCCATCGATGCTATCTCCTTTTTTGCCCTTTGCCCCACTTTCCTGGCTGTGTCAACAGCAGGTGCCAATCCAAACCCTCTCTGGCTGGCACCGTTTATCGATAACGGATATGAGATTTATTGCGGATTCGATTCTGATGAAACCGGAGATCGGCTAGCTCAAAAGATGATCGCCCTGTACCCAACTGTCAAAAGGCTCCGGCCATCAAAACATGATTGGAATGATGTCTTGATCGACAAGTCAAGAAGTTAATCTTACTCCCTCCTTAAAAGCAACCCATTGCCCCTCAATAGCTTGTCCGTAAAAGTAAAATAACCTCATTACCTCATCCCTCACCTCTATCCACATCTACAACTCCTGCTTCATACCCAGCTTATCGATTTACAGTGTGGATGAACGGTCCAATTTATCTGAGCGCACATGGGTCAATTTTGCTGAGCGCCATAGGTTTGACTTTGACCTGGACCCGGAAGAATCCCGGATCGTAGAGCGGGTATTCATGCTTTACTCTCAGGGCATCGGCTATGCCAGGATAAAGAAGCTGACCGGCTGTCCTCTCTCAATATGGGGAATTGCAAAGCTCCTGGAGAATCCATTCTATGCCGGTAAGGTGAAATTCGGCGGGATTGTGGAAACCAATAATCATCAGGCAATCGTATCTGAGAAGTTATTCAAAAAGTGCCAAAAGGTAAGAGAAAGCAAAGGATTAAAGGTGTAAGGTATCAACTTCGTTAGAACGAGGTTGATAGTAGGGCAGGAATTAAAGGCGGTCTCGGAAGGTGGGCAAACACCATTCCGAGACCTGGCCGTCGAGGTTTTAACCGGAGCCTTACCACGACGGTTAAGTCATTATCTCAAAAGGCTCCCTCCACGTAAAGAGAGGGAATATGAATCACCATCCTTCAGATGTACCAGAAAACGTTTCCATTCCCGGAAGCAGGAAAAAAGAGCCTGACATCACCGCTTACCTGACCACTCCAGAGCTTGCCGAACTATGCGAGATCGGAGAGGCGCGGGGGGCAATCCTGGTCATACAGCAGTATCTAAACTCAAGGGAAGGGGCAATATTCAAGCTGGCTCGATCCCGTATGCCTGACGGTGGGAGGGCTTGCCCATGATCGACCAGGGGAGAGATGACAGCCTTCTCCTTGGGGCTTAATTGACGTTCACCCCTGGCCAGGTTTACGGTGATCCTGGCCAGGGGGATTTACGGGTATGACACTGGTATGACACTGGTATGACACTGGTATGACACAAATATGACGAGTGAAAACCCTAACACATTGAAATTTAACAAATTTTTTGCTTGTTATACGTAAAAAAATCTGATAATATACTGAAACAAAGCCCCTTAGTAGCGAGCTAAGGGGCGGGTGGGAAAAACTTAAATTTTTTGGCTCCTTAGTATATCAAATTTCCTGCCGTAACAACAACCCCATAAATCATAACTTAAACCTTGTTTTTCAAATATTTAGTCATTAAAAATAACTTACGATTACAATTTGTAAAGAAAGGAAAAACTAATGACAATTCATACGGTTAAGCCACATCCCCTAAAAACCGAAATTAGAAAAGCCAAAATCAGGCTATGGCAAATAAAATTGTTTCTGGGGGGGCTGCCAAGCGAGGGGACCCTGTGCCGCATGCTTAATGGGCTTACGCCCATGAGCCCGCGAGTAGAGCGAGGGATCAAACGCATCCTCGATGAGACCAAAAAAACTGTTGCGGCAACAAAGTAAGGGCGGAGGTGGGCGATGGCAGAGCAGGTTGATGAGCAAATTGAGGCAATAATCTCCGCGAGGTATCAAGGCAGATCTGGTAAGGATTACTGGCAAGGCCAAGTAGTCGATTGGGATATTGGCCTATGCCGTATTATGGCCGGACTGGGTATAGATGCTGACCGGATCGATCAGCTTATTAGGCTGGCTCCGGCATGGCCAGACATCGCCAACAAATGGGATGGCCACCCCGATGACCAGGGCCGGACATATGGTAAGCGGACCATATTGCTGGCCACAGCAGCAAGCAGAGGTAAGCAGGCTCAGCCAGACCAGCAAGCCAAACCAGTAACACCGAGCAGGCCACAACCAGCAAGTGCGGCAGAGTTGATGCAGCGGGATATACCGCCGATCCAGTGGATCATACCCGGATTGTTGCCACAGGGCCTTACCGTATTGGCGGGCAAACCCAAGGTGGGCAAGAGCTGGCTGTCCTTACATTGGGGGCTCGGTGTGGCCTACGGCGGCAAAGTGTTAAGCTCCGTAGATGTACCACAA
The DNA here is from genome assembly GCA_040755755.1 of bacterium. Classification (NCBI taxonomy): domain Bacteria; species bacterium. The sequence continues at coordinate 7,027 of JBFLZW010000051.1, forward strand.
GCCGACGTGCTCTACCTGGCGCTTGAGGACTCGGACCGGCGATTAAGGGAGAGGATCGGCAAGCTTACTTGTGGATCGGCGGTACCGAGCAACCTGTATTACTGTACGGAGTGGCCATGCTTGCCACTGGCAGCAATAGAGCTTACGGATTGGCTTACCGATCAC
>JBFLZW010000052.1 GCA_040755755.1 bacterium
ACACTTAATTCTAATTTCATGGCGCTTTTCCTTTCTTTGGTGATTATTCCGATTAAAACCCATTGTAAAGGAAAAGCGCTTTATTTTTCTACCCCTCAAAAATTTACACAAAACATTTTACACTACCCAAGTCAAACCTTGCCATCCTGCAGAAGGAATAAGCCATGCCCGGGGAAGTGCTGCCGTTCATAAGATACCATATCGCTGAATCATTAAAGAGGCAATCCCAGCAGGAGCTTCTTGATGCGGACCTCAACAGGCAATGCCTTGTTCTCCATGAAGAGCCGGTTGACATAACCCCGGCGATATTCAGGGCTGGCAGGCCGTTACAGCAGCAGAAGTCAAAGGTCCTTTACGTATATCCCTCAAGAGCCGACTATAATGCTGATAATAGCGTGCAATACCTGGACAAGACATGCCAGCTTCTCGAATCCATCCACAGCATCCGGGAACAGGCCGCTTTCGAGATCAGGGGTAACAGGGAACAGTTTGTATGCAGGTTTTGCGCCAGCGAGCATGAAATTGCAACCATCGATTCCGCTGTCAGGAACTTTTTCCCTCATAGCTTCACAGAGATAGGCGAGCCGGAGCCCGCCCCCTATAAAGAGGGCATGTTTTGCATGGACTTCATTCCTGAAGGGCCATGCTACAGGAGCATGACATCCTACAAGACCTTTGTCATCTCGCCCCTGAACCTTATCCCGCAGATATTGCTTAACATAGACAAGGAATCCACCGGAATTTACCAGGTGGTTTTCGTTCCGCTTCCGGGCGAAACACACGACATCATTGAACGTGCCGTGGATACAGCATGGCAATCCGCGCTTCCCATAGACCGCCAGATTCCGCCAAGCCTCCAGGTATCAGAGGAGTCGAGAAGGCTCGGATTCAAGTCCAGCGAGTTCAAGAATTTTTACGGCGCTGTTTTCCGCATCATCCTGCCTGATGAAAGTCTCATCACCTCAGTCAAGGCGTTCATAGCCAGCTATACTTACGGGAAAAGGCATTTCAGGATCCTGGATAGCTACTCCCAGGACCAGATAGCGGAAATGCTGTACAACAGCAGGGTCTCTTACCATACATCGTTCCTGCTCAACAGCCCGGAATTATGCTCCTGTCTCCATATCCCTTACCAGATTTTCGAGGATGAAAACTTCAACGGGATTTTTGCATCAGCGCCTACCGCCAGCAGGCCGCAGAAATCAGAAGGCAGTATCTCGATAGGAACCTGGGCATGCGGGAAAAGCTCTCTCGAAGTGTACCTGCCAAAACAGATGGACTACCCCCACTGCCACCTCCTTGGCCAGTCACGCATGGGCAAAAGCAGTCTCCTCGCGAGTTTACTATTACAGAGCTTGAAGAACCGGCAGGCATGCTTTCTTCTCGACCCTGCGGGCGATCTGGTTGACAGCCTGCTCAGGAGCATTCCAAGGGAGCATATCGACGATGTTGTCTGGGTCAATTTCGGGCTTGATGAGACACCGTGCATCAATATCCGCGAAAACCTTAGCCTTTCAAAAACATACGCAGGAAAGCTTGCTGATGACATGAGCACATCTATGAAGGACATAACCAGCACAGGAGATAAGTACTACGGCTACAAGTTAGCCTACTATTTTTGCGCACTGTATTACCTCTTTTTTACACTGCCGGACCTGAGCCTTATAGATGTCCGGCTTCTTTTCTCTTCATCAAAGAAAGGAAAGGCAATGAGGGAAAAGATAAAGCCGAGAATAAAAAACCCGATAGTCGCTGATTTCCTGGACGAGATAAGCGCCCTGACTGATGAGAACAGGGCAAGCGTAAGCGCCAGGCTCTCGCATCTCCTCATAGACGACAAATCATTGCAATTTTTCTCAATGGAGGGGAAAGAGAATAAGATATCGATTAAAGATATCCTCGAGTCAGGCAAATTGGGCCTCATTAATCTTAGCGCGTCTATCCTTGGCCGCCAGAGAAGCAGCCTTTTGGGAAGCCTGCTGAACAGCCTCATCCTTCAAAATATTTTTTCCAGGGCAAGCCTGCCTTTCAGCCAGAGAAAGCCATGCCTTCTTGTAAAGGATGAAGCATACCTTATCCCCTCTGACATGGACATGGAGATAAGCCAGACCGCGAAATTCGGGCTTGGAATCATCTACAGCAACCAGTACCTGGGGCAGTTCTTCGGCCAGTCGCGGGATGTAATTTCAACTACAGCCAGCAAGATCCTTTGGCGGCTGAGACAGGAGGATGCTGATTTCTATGCAAAGCAGTTCAAAATACCCTCCGCTGAATTCACATCGCTTCAGCGTTTCCAGGCACTGGCCTATGCTGAAGACAGGCTCGTCAAGGTAAATACCCCAAGACCGATGGCAAATCCTGATGATTGCAGCGAGGAAATAAAGAGAAACTGTATCGAGAAATATTACCTTTGCCACGATAAAAAACCGGCAGAAAAGAAAAAGAGACTGATGTTTGACATGCTTTAGGAGGATAAAATTATGTCAAGGTTTGATGATGTAATGAAACATCTGCATCCAAAGGTTCTGATTGCAAAGATTGAGGTTCCCCATGACACTGCGAGGGGCCAATACCTGCTGAAAAGCTCGGTAGTCAAAAGCCACCAGGAGTTTGAGTTAGAACTGATCTCTTACGTGAAACACCACATGGCGGTCATAGGCCCTGCCGGATCTACCATTTATCCTGAACTGGCATTAAGCAGGGCAAAAAGCTTTCTTGAGGCAGAGATGGGATTTGACACGGCAGTTTATTGCGCCTTGAGCGGGACCATGGGCGGCATGCAAGGTATCCTCGACAGGGTCTGCGACGGTTTCAAAAAGGAACAGAAGCAGGCGTATTTCCAGTATATCATTGATAAATATGTTGATCCGCTGAACATTCACGAAATCATAGAATTGATGAGAGAGCTTAAGTCAAGGCTCATGAACTTTTCACCTCAGCCGTTCCAGTTTATCCCTGTAGAGCAGATGGCCCTTTCCTACAAGCAGGTAGTCTATGCCTATATAGATACACTCATTCGCTATAAGAACCTGTGGGTGTATTAGCCGGAAGCCAGGTTCTATAAGGATTACGTTGATGGAAGATAACGAATTATATATAATGCGCCCTGAGGATGTCGCCCAATATCTCAGGAAAAGCCTAAGCTGGGTTTACAAGAACTGGAAGATACTGGGCGGCAGGAAGCTCGGGGGTTCTCTGTTTTTTCCAGGAAAGGAGAAACTCCATGAGCATATATTTCGTCAAAGGGAAGGGGTGGAGGTACGACTTCACCCTGAACGGAAAAAGGTACACGGATACCTGGTTCTCGACCAAGCGGGAAGTAAAAGAGGCCGAGGCGAGGAAAAAGGAGGAGATAAACAATCCAAAACCGATAATAGAGACCCCAACCGACATGGTATTCTTGGACCTGGTGAACATTAGGCTGGACTATGTGAAAGCGTATAATTCAGAAGACCATTACAGGGATTACCGGTGGCTGTCAAAGGGATGGGTGAAAAGATGGGGCAAAATGCCGTGCTGTGAAATCACCCAGGACATGGTCCAGAGGTATATTCTTGAGATAAGAAGAAAGATTTCAGCCTACACTGCCAATAAGAATATACGGGACCTTCGCGCCACTTTCAATTTCGGCAAGAAAAAGAGACTTATCCGCTGCAATCCAGTAGACGGGATAGAATTTCTTCCTGAAGAGAAGAAGGTAAAGTATGTGCCGCCTGCTGAGGATATTGACAGGGTGATCGAAGCCGCTGACCCGGACACTCAGGATTATCTCTGGGTGCTCAGGGAGACAATGGGCCGGATGAGCGAGATCAATCGCATGAGCTGGGACGATGTCAATTTAGAGATGCGCTTTGTGATCCTCTACACCCGGAAGAAAAAGGGCGGTCACCTGACTCCAAGGAAAGTTCCTATGACTGAGAAACTGCATCAGGTGCTCTCAGAGAGGTATTTCCAGAGGGACATGACAAAGCCCTGGGTATTCTGGCATACTTACTGGAGCAGAAGGGCAGGTTCGATGAAGCATGGTCCGTACCTTAACAGGCACAAGTTTATGAAGACTCTCTGCAAGAAGGCCGGGGTCAAATATTTCAGGTTTCATCCGCTAAGGCATTCTGGCGCTTCAATTATGGATAACAATAATGTCCCTATCCGGAGGATCCAAAAAATCCTGGGACATGAAAACCAGAAGACCACAGAAATATATTTGCATAGTATAGGTGAGCAGGAGCGGCTGGCAATGGCTGTTTATGAACAAGCCAGACAAAAGTCTCACACGGATTCTCACACGGATAAAAATAAGGGGTTAAGCCCTAGGAGCTAACCCCTTGATTTATTTAGTGAGCCGTGCTGGATTCGAACCAGCGACCCTCTGCTTAAAAGGCAGATGCTCTGCCGACTGAGCTAACGGCCCTTTTTCTCGTTGTTTTTGGTAATTGTTGCTTATTGGTGCTATTCGCGACCCTGAAAGTGGGTGAATTATAATAGACTTTGCTTCAATTGTCAATATTTTCCAGGAAATGAAAATGTTTTTTTAATCAGCACCAATATTCAGCCATTGATCAAGCAGAGAGCCTTTGACAAAGATGGTTTTTTCCCTCTCGTAGCCGGTCGAAATCATTGAAATGTCGATATTCAATAAATCACGTATCCAGTTGATATAATCTTTGGCTTTTTGCGGAAGGTCTTCATAGCATTGGATACCGTGAGTTGTCTCCTGCCAGCCGTCGATCTCTTCATAGAGGGGAGTACTTTCCTGGAGGATTTGAGGCTCAGAAGGGAATTCCCGGAAAGTTTCACCTTTCCATCGATAGCCGGTGCAAATTTTCAGGGATTTCATATGATCCAAAACATCCAGCTTGGTCAGGGCGATAGTCTGCAATCCATTGATTCGAATCGCGTGCCGAAGAACCACGGCATCAAACCAGCCGCATCTTCTGGGTCTGCCCGTGGTTGCACCGTATTCTTTTCCCGCCTCGCGGATTGTTTCACCTGTTTCATCCTTGAGCTCCGTAGGGAATGGGCCGTTACCCACACGGGTGGTGTAAGCCTTGACCACTCCCATAACGCCGTCGATGCATTTGGGTCCAAACCCCAAGCCGGTGCAGGCCTGGGCGGAAACACAATTTGAAGAGGTGACGAATGGATATGTGCCATGATCTACATCGAGCATGGTGCCTTGTGCCCCTTCGCAGATAATATTTTTACCTTCGGCAATAGCCTGGTTGATGATGACTGAAGTATCACTGAGAAAACCTTTCAGTCGATCACCATAGCCCTTGTACTGCTCAAGGAGCTCATCGAGCGACATGCTCGATGTCTGGAAAAATTTCTCCAGGAGGAAGTTTTTCTCATGAAGGTTGTTTTGAAGCCCCTGCCGCAGGGTTTCTTCAAAAAGCAGATCGCCGGCACACAATCCGGTTCTGGCCACTTTATCTTCATACGATGGCCCGATTCCCCTGCCGGTGGTTCCGATCTTGCCCTCTCCCTTTTTTTCTTCCCGCACCAGATCCAGGGCCTTATGGTAGGGCATAATCAGATGAGCACGCTTGCTGAGCTGCAGATTGCTCTGATTGATTTCCACTCCCTGGCTTTTTAACTCCTCGATTTCCTGAATCAGGGCTGCCGGATCCACTACCACGCCATTTCCAATGATACACATTTTCCGGGGATGAAGAATACCGGTAGGGATCGCATGCAGAATAAACTTTTTGTTATCGAAGTGAACGGTATGTCCTGCATTGTGTCCCCCCTGAAAGCGGGCGATAATATCAGCATACCGAGAGAGGATATCGACGATTTTTCCCTTCCCCTCATCGCCCCATTGAGCTCCTACAATTATAATATTAGCCATTTTCGCTCCACCATACAAGTAATGGTTCGGTCAAGTTGTACCACATGGTAAAAGTAAACGTAAGCCAAAACCTTTTATCTATATCATTTTTATAAATATTTGTCAAATTTTTTTATCTGACTTTCATAAGTACCAGTTTTTATTGGACATTTTAAGAAAAGTCTCAACTGTTACCGGGGGCGACCTCGGCAGCATAAAAAACCTGAGAGGGCTCCGGCATTTTCTTCCATCCGTCCGATATAAATCTCAGAGAAAGGAAGACAGAGTGCCAGCGGATTCAACGATTAACCAGCTTAAATTCCCCCCGCTTCACCGGCTCATTAACCGGGCAGGGAAAACCCTGGACCGGCTGGGGATATCCCTTATCAATTTATCGGCAGAGTCTCTGCTGAAGGCTGCCTGCCGTCAAACCGGATTATCTGACTGGGGAGATGAGGATTTTCTTACCCCGCTCACGATTCTGCTCGACTCTTATAACCAAGAGGCTGATCTGAGCTTTCTTGGACGAATCAGCGTGCGGCAGAACTGCATCAGATTGCTATCCAACAGACTCCGCATCCAGGATGACTGTAACCGTTATCCACAGATCCTGGAAACCCCGATATGCAGGCCTCTGTTCATAGTCGGACTTCCCCGGACCGGGACCACGCTTCTTCATAACCTTCTTGCCCAGGACCCCACTGTCCGGGTACCTCGCACTTGGGAGCTTATGCAGCCATCACCGCCACCAACCCCGGAGGGCCGGAAAACCGACCGCCGGATTGCAGCAGCCAGCAAGAAAATTAACCGGATTTTCGCTTGTGCTCCGCAGATATTCTCTATTCATCCCTTCGATCCGACCGGGCCGGAAGAGTGCATCCTCCTGTTTCAGCACGGATTTACAAGCTATCTTTTCGTGCTGTACACCAATGTGCCGCATTACACCGAATGGCTTCTCCAGCATGACATGGTTCCCGCGTACCAGTATTATCGCCGTCAATTGCAGCTTCTTCAATGGCGCTGTCCGGGCAGTCACTGGGTGCTCAAGTCACCTGCCCATCTCTTTTCTCTGAATGCGCTCCTGACAGTTTTTCCCGATGCCTGCCTGGTCCAGACCCATCGTGATCCCCATAAGGTTGTCCCTTCGCTGTGCAGTCTTTCGGCAATGGCTATCTCCTTGAGCAGCAACCGGCTTGACCTGAAGTGCCTTGGAGAAAGAGGGCTGTCCCTGTGTGGAACAGCCATTGACCGGGCAATGCAGGTGCGTGAATCAGCCAGTCCCGGCCAGTTCTATGATGTTCATTACCGGGATCTTGTTACTGATCCTATCGGTGTAGTACGGCAGATATATACCCATTTCAGCTATGATTTTGATCCCTGCATGGAAAAGGGCATGAGGCAATGGCTGGCTGCAAACCCGCAGTTCAAGCATGGGTCTCACCGCTACTCACTGGATCAGTTCAGTCTGGATCGACAAGCAATAGCCTCAAGGTTTGCAGCCTACAGGGAAAAGTTCAACGTCGGGCAGGAGTAGCAGCCTTCCCCTTTCCTCTAACCCATGTGCAGTATAAGTAAAACGGTTGCCTGAACGTGACACCGCTGTCTGTGCTGCCAGCAGGCAGGGAAATACAGAAAAAATTCAATTTAGTCTTGCTTCTGTATGCCATCACCCAATACAATATAATATAAAGAGACACCAGGCATTCTTTTATCTCAATTCTTGTTACCTTCATCAGTGACCATCTCAAATATGCGCTGCTCCTGCTCCCACTGAACACTCGACAGGCAAGATTCCCCAGGAAAACCAGGACTGTTTCCCCAGCCACGAAGAATTAAAGAGCCCCGTTTGATGCCGATCAGGCATCGGGAAAAAGAGCTTGCAGATATGAAACCCTTATCCTATCCGGAGAACTGGAAGCATAATCAGGTCCGGTGGAGTAGAAGCCCGCCGTCACCTGATTTTTATTGCCCTTGCCAGGATCAGGTCCCAAAACATTCCTCCCGTATGATTTTTTGTGTGGGCAGATTTTACGATAACCATTACTATTAATAAATCAACAAGCAGGTTCTTCAACTATGAAAAGCGTAAAGAAAGTATTAGTTTTATCAGTTAGTTGCATTCTCATCTCTCTGGCTTGCGCCTCCTTGAGCGAGGCCCAGTATCCGCTCATTTATCCGCCTCCCGAGGTGCTGAATCCATACCTTTTTGCATCAGGCTTGCCAACCTATTACCCTCTCCCGGCACCTTTGGTTTCATTTCCGGTGATCAATCCCTTTCTCCCGATTCCCTCCCCATTGTCCGCCATGCTTCTTCCGCCTCCTGCGGCATCTTCTCTTCCTGTACGCACCGCAGCCCAGGCCGGATTCTGGGTGGGGACCTGGCAGAGCACCTTTATAGCCTTTATTATCTTGTATCATTCTGGATCCATGACCCTGGAGCTTATCGAGAATCCCCTCCTGCAATCAATAAGCGGTACAGGCATCCTCATAGGAAGCCGGTATACCGACACCCTGTTTGATGTGAGAGGGGTATTGCCTCTTTCTACGACTTTTGAGTTAAATGCTATCTTACCCGGCGGATATGCAATCGTTTTAAGCTGCTTTCTTACCTCGCCAACAACCATGATCGGAACCTACACGGTAACTCTCGGTTTTGGTGGTGCATTGGTTGACAAGGGGATATTTGACCTGTCTCTCGTTTAATCTCCGGGGCAGTGGCGGGGAGCCCCCTGCGGCACAGATGCCTGTGCCCATACGATAAGGCGGGGTTGGAAAACCCCGCCTTTTTTAGTGGGCGGATAAGTCCTCCCGGCTTTTAAAATATCCGGCCAGGTAGGGCCATTGCCGGATTCGGCCGATATAACCAATCAGTTATAAATACAAATACAAAAGATACCACACCAGACACAGAGGCACAGAGGTCCCCAGAGAAAAATAAAGAGAGATAGAGAAAAGCAGAGGGGAGCAGGTTATTCATTGGCAGCACCTCAATGGATGAAAATTATCTCATGCAAGATTATCGTATGCTTCGCCAAGAGATGGTGGAAAATCAGTTGATGGCCCGTGGGATCCTGGATCAGGCTGTTCTCGATGCCATGCGGAAGGTGCCGAGGGAGGAGTTTGTACCGGCGGGGATGGCGGAATTTGCCTATGAGGATACTCCCCTGCCCATCGGCGAAGGACAGACCATCTCCCAGCCCTACATGGTAGCCCTGATGATCGAGAAACTGGAGCTTTCACCCGGTGACCGGGTTCTCGAAATCGGCACCGGATCGGGGTACGGGGCAGCGGTTCTCGCTCGGATCGCTGCCGAGGTCTACACCGTGGAGCGTTACCATGACCTGGCCGAGGCTGCACGGGAGCGCTTTCAGCAGCTCGGCTCTGCCAATATCCATGTCCTGCATGGTGACGGAACCCTTGGCTGGCCTGAGCATGCACCCTATAACGCTATTGTGGTAACTGCCGGTGGACCGGATATCCCCGATCCTTTGCGTGAGCAGATGGCCGTGGGTGGCCGCATGGTTATTCCCGTAGGCCCGACGCCACGCCTCCAGGAGCTTGTCAGGGTGCGAAGGATCAGTGAATATGAATATCAGGAGGAGGGGCTTGGCTCTGTTCAGTTTGTACCCCTCATCGGCGCTGCCGGATGGGAAGGGCCGGGGAACGAAGGCAGCCATGAGTTGCCATCTGCGCCTCCCCGTCCATCCTTGCCCGAACTCATCCGCAAGGCTGCCGAGCCTGTCCTGTCCATCGTCCGGCCAGACCTTGGCGGGCTTCTTGAGCGGATCGGCGATGCGCGGGTGGTGCTCCTGGGAGATGCGAGCCATGGCACAGCCGAATTTTACGAGATGCGGGCCCGAATCACGCAGGAGCTCATAACCCGGCGGGATTTCACTATCGTGGCTGTGGAGGCTGACTGGCCCGATGCTGCCCGGATCGACCACTATGTGCGCAATACCCCGGTCATTGCTCCGGCAGACAAGCCTTTTTCCCGCTTCCCCACCTGGATGTGGGCCAATACCCAGATGCTGAGCTTTATCGAGTGGCTCAGGCAGTATAATCAGACCATCGAATCCCCGGAGCGGTCCGTTGGCTTCTATGGGCTTGACCTGTATAGCCTTTACACCTCCATTGCGGCTGCGCTCACCTGCCTGGACAATGTCGATCCTGAGACGGCGAGGGTAGCCCGGCATCGCTACGGATGCCTGCTGCCCTGGGAGCGGGACCCGGCTGCCTATGGCGCGGCAGCTTTAAGCGGGCGCTACCGGGAATGCGAGCAGGAGGTGGTGGTCATGCTGCAGGACCTGATGAGAAAGCGTCTTGAGTATGCTGCCCGCAACGGCCAGTATTTCCTCAGCGTGGTTCAAAAGGCCCGGCTGATAGCCAATGCCGAGCGCTATTATCGGTTCATGTATTACGGCTCCGCGGCCTCCTGGAACCTCCGGGACAGTCACCTGTTCGAGACTCTGGATATCCTGCTCAACTTTCGCGGACCTTCGTCCAGGGCCGTAGTCTGGGCCCATAATTCACACATCGGCGATGCTTCCGCTACCGAGATGGCAGCCAGGGGCGAATACAACCTGGGGCAGATGTGCCGGGCAAAATTTGGCAACGGAGCCTATCTGATCGGCTTTGGCACGGACCACGGCACCGTGGCCGCTGCCTCTGACTGGGATGGACCGCTGGAGGTCAAGAATATCCTGCCTGCACACCCGAAAAGCTACGAATGGCTCTGCCATCATTCGGGGACCGAGGCCTTCCTGCTGCCCCTCAAGCCTGCTTCAGCCCAGAGCCGGATTCAAAGCCAGGGTCAAAGTCAGAGCCAGGGTCAGGTCCGGGACCAGGTCCGGAAAGAGCTGCTCAGACAGCGGCTTGAGCGCGCCATCGGCGTGATTTACCGACCTGAAACCGAACTCGAAAGCCACTACTTTCTGGCTTCGCTTCCCCGGCAGTTCGATGAATATATCTGGTTCGATGAAACCAGGGCTGTCACTCCGCTGAGCCCCGATGCAGGCAAAGGCATGCCCGAAACCTTTCCCTTCAGGGCTTAATCCGGGAGAGTGTCCACGTCCGCCCCTGAACCCTCTCTTGCCGTGGGGTAAGGAGCCGCTCTTTACTCTCCGTTCTCCGGGAATTGTGCAAGCTCTCTGCTGATCGATTCTTCGTCCCGGTCAGTTTCCAGCAACTGAAACGCTGCATACCGGGGTTTCTTGTCTTCAAGCCTTTCAAGCCGCAATTCTATCGCCTTTCTTCGCGGATGGGTTTTGATCAAGGTATAGGCTCTGACTATATTAGCCATTGTTGCCTCCTGAAAGAGGAATTGCTCACCGCTTGAGGTTTCAATGACCGTGCGAAGGTGCCTGTGCCCGGCGGGAATGCCAACCATAACCCGCACTATCTCTGCATTGGGGAAATACCGCTTCATTTGTTTTCATCTCCTTTCCTTCCCTTTTAAAGCAGCCCCACCCTACATGTACTTGGTATTTCTCCCGCAGAGACGCAAAGGCGCAGAGGATATCATTTTCGGTTATTCTCTGCGCCTTTGCGTCTCTGCGGGAGATCATTAATACATGCATCGGATATGTGCCATTTATCCCATATGAGCGGAAGAGGTTATCAGTTACCGGTAAAATCACTGACCACTAACCACTGGCCACTGACCACTTTTCTTCTCTCCAGATTCTATCAAATGGAAGCTGGCATAGCCAGAGGTGAAACAGGAAGGGGGGAGAAAAACAGCGGTCCCAGGTAATTCATTCTCTCCTTGACCGCCGCCTTTCTGTTCAGCCGCACGGAGTCAGCTTTGACTGCCCCTTCCTGGGGAACAGCCGAAGATAACGACTAACGTACAGCCTCCCAGTCCGTACAGCGGACAGACAGGAGATTCTGAACTATCTGGGACCTGCTTAAGGATCGGAATAAGGGAAAGGAAGATACTACTTTTTACAACAAAAAAAGTACAAAAAAAGCTCAAAAATAGCGTAATAGATATCATCCAAAATACCGATTTATCTGTGTTATTGAGAGTAAAATCTTTGCCTTATACCAGGCAGGCACGAATAGCCGGGAGAAGGGGAAAAAGACTCGATTATGGCCAGACCGAAGGTAAGGGTTCGTCTTTTTGAAGACCGCGATCAGGGGCGATGGGATGCCTATGTTCAGGGTTCTTCCCACTCCAGTCTCTATCATCTTTCGGCCTGGAAGAAGGTTTTGGAGACAAGCCTCGGCCATCCGGCTTATTACCTGTACGCAGAAGAGGGGGGCACGCTGGTCGGGCTTTTGCCCATGATTCATCTGAAAAGCTTCTTGTTTGGCTCCCGCCTCATCTCTCTGCCCTGCTTTAACTATGGCGGAGTGTGTGCCCATGATCCGGAGGTGCAGACGGCCCTGATCAGGGAAGGGATGGAGATTGCCCGATCAACCGGGGCCGCGCACCTTGAGCTGCGGCAGGCACAAACGTATCCCTGGGAGCTTGCGGTCAAACAGCACCGGGTGGCTATGCTCCTTGACCTGCCTGATTCGTGGTCAAATCTCTGGCAGGGTTTTTCTGCCAAACTGCGAAATCAGATACGAAAAGGGGAAAAGCAGGACCTGGAGTTTCGCCAGGGAGTCGAGGAAGAACTGTCGTCGTTTTATCAGGTCTTTTCCCGAAACATGCGGGACCTTGGCACGCCGGTTCAGGGAAAAGAATTTTTCCAGGCCATCATGACCACCTTTTCAGACCGGGCCAGAATCTGTACGGTCTACCAGGGATCAGAGCCACTGGCATCAGGACTGGTTCTTGGTTTCAAGCAGACCCTGGAAATCCCCTGGGCATCTTCGCTGCGCAAGTACAATTCCTCCTGTGCCAATATGCTCCTGTACTGGGGAGTGCTCCGGTATGCGTGCGATGCAGGATACAGACTTTTTGATTTTGGCCGTTCCGCTCCAGGCTCAGGCACATACAGGTTCAAAGAGCAATGGGGGGCAAAACCCCGTCCCCTGTACTGGTATTACTGGCTGCGAGAGGGTGAGAGCCTTCCGGCGCTCCATCCGGAAAATCCCCGGTACCATCTGGCCATCCAGATGTGGAAAAGGATGCCCCTGCCTCTCAGCCGGGCCCTTGGCCCCCTGCTGGCCAGGGGGATGCCGTAGAGTGGTCAGTGGCCAGTGATCAGTGAAGAAGGAGTTAGGAGTCGGGAGTCAAGGGGAAGTGATCAGTGCCCGGCGGTTAGTGAAAAGGAGTCGTGAGGCAGAAGCAAGGGTGAGGAATCATGTGGATTCGGCGGACTCTTCCTCCGACGGCAGCCCCGCTTTCCTTTCGGGATATCATCGGAGGATTGCAGGGATGGTTCGGTGAGGAGCGGGCAGTGGACAGACTGCGGCAGGAGCTGGCTGATTATTTCGGTGTACCTGACTGCTGGCTGATATCTTCGGGCAAAGCCGCCCTTACCCTGATCTTGAAGGCGATGCACAGTCTTTCACCACAGAAGAGCATGGTCCTGATTCCTGCCTATACCTGTTATTCGGTGGCCTCTTCCGTCGTCAAGGCAGGGCTGTCAGTAAACCTTGGCGACATTGATCCCCAGACTCTGGATTTCGATTATTCCCGGCTTGAGTCCCAGGTGAGCGACCAGACACTCTGCCTGGTCGTCAATCATCTTCTGGGCAGGACGGCGGATGTGGACCGATGTCTGCAGCTTGCCAGTTCACGGGGGATATGGGTGGTGGAAGATGCTGCTCAGGCCATGGGGACCTTCTCCAGGGGGAAACCGGCTGGCACCAGGGCAGATGCCGGATTCTTCAGCCTTGGCCGGGGAAAGGTGATCTGCGCGGTCGAGGGGGGAGTGATCCTTACCCGAAATCCCGATCTGGCCGCGGCCGTGCAGCGAGAGTATCAGAATCTGCCTGTCTGCGGCTTCAGGGAAAAAGCGATCCTGCTGGCCAAGGCCATAGCCCTGACCTGCTTTTTGCGCCCTTCCCTCTACTGGCTGCCGGATCATCTGCCATTTCTCAAACTGGGCCAGACCGAGTTTTCCACCCGATTCGCTTTACATCGGATGAGCGGATTTCAGTGTGGTCTGATGCGAGGCTGGAAGCAGAAAATAGCCAGACTGAACCAGTCCCGGCTTGAGAGAACGCAATGCTACCGCAGGCTGCTTGCCGGGGCCGGGCTTTCTCCTTCGCAGACCGGCCAGGATCATGATGGAGAAGCCGTGCCCCTTTTGCGCTTTCCCCTGATCCTGGAAAATACGAAGCAGCGGGACCAGCTTTATCGAAAAGCGCGGCACCTCGGTTTAGGTATCAGCCGGATGTACCCGGATTCAATCGACAGCATTGATCAGCTCAAGGGCCAGGTATCCCGTGGCAATTATCCGGCAGCCAGCAGGCTGGCGAGGACCCTCCTCACCCTTCCCACCCATCCCCTGATTTCTCTGGCAGATCAGCGGCGCATCGCCCGCCTGATTACCTTATTCAGGGAAATAATTACAAAAGAGTAATCAAATCACAAGATTGTAATCAGCGTAAAGACAATTTTGAAATCAAAGACGGCTTTTGTATTCGGCCCTATTCTGCAAAGCTGACCAATGAAGTTGAAAAGCAGCGATAAATCACCGTATTATCCAGAGAGAAGTGGAAAGCCTGTTTTAGCTGTCTCTGCGGAATGACTTATGCTGCTTATTGAAACCAAGAGAAAAACAATCCAGGTAAAAAAATCAATTAAAGAAGGGAGGATAAAAAATACCATGTTCTTAAAACCGGGGAGAATTTGGTTGACAGCCGTGAATCCATTCCATTCAGAAAAAGGTTTTACTCTTATCGAGCTGATGATCGCTCTGACCGTGCTGGCCATTTCCCTGCTGGGAACGGAAAGTGTCATCATCAGCATAGCCAGGAACAGGGCTTCAGCCCGGAAAGTGAGTATAGCGACCAATCTTTGTCAGGCGAAAATAGAAGAAATGAGGTCCCTGGGCTATAATGCGGTGGTCAATTGTATTGAAGTCAATATTAATGAGAAAGGATTGTCCGGAGGAATCTTCAATCGCTATGTGGGCGTCAGCACAGGACCGGTGCCCAGGACCAAGGTGGTCCAGGTACTGGTCTGGTGGAAGGATTTGATGAGGTTCCGGAGCATATCCATGCGGACCATGGTTGCAGATATATGATTTTGGATAGGAGACAGGAGTCAGGAGTCAGCATTCAGAATAAAAGCTTTTCTCCTGACTCCTGACTCCTGTCTCCTGACTCCTGACTCCTTAATAACGAGGTATGTCTTATGACTAAACCTGTTCAGCCGATTTTTTCCTTCGATGCCGGTGGCTTCACCATGGTGGAATTGCTGATTGCCACCGCTATCCTGCTGCTTGCTCTTTCGGCAGCCTTTGGGATGATGCTTTCCCAGAAAAAAGCCTACAAGGATGAGAATGAGCTGATCGAGATGTCTCAAGGCACACGGGCTTCCGTGGATATCCTGCTCAGGGACCTTCGTCATGCCGGTTACAAGGTTCTGGAATCAGATTATCTTGGATCACTCTCCGACTGGGTTTCCAGTGAATATCTGCCCACCTACCCTGCTACTGTCAGTCTGGCTTCGAATAGCTGTCCGATAATTACCCAGGGTGAAGGTACGAATCCTGACATGATCACCCTCTTTATCGCGGACCTCAAAGAGAATGCCCTGGTAGCCGATGCAGCCAGCGGCAGCACAACGATTACCCTTGATCCCAATGCTCCCGGTTTTTCCGGCAGTACCAAGTTCAGGATCAACGATGTCATCCGCCTCGGTGATCATACCGAATTTGCCAGGATTACCGGCGTTTCGGGCAACTGCCTGACCATCGATACCAACCCCACCGCGAATGGAAATCAGGGGCTGGCGGAGGCTCATCCTGCCGGTGAACCCATCAGGGAAGTCAATGTAGTGACCTATGCCGTAATCAATGAGGGCAACGATCCATCTCATGAGCATCATACGGCAGGACATCCTGTGCTTAAAAGAAAGCTGAACGATACCGACTACGCGGATGTGGCCGAAGACGTGGAGGACATGCAGATCATACCGTATGCTCCCCCGCGCTACAAGCTGCAATTGATCAGCCGCACTGCAAGCAGGGGTGATTTCGCCAAAGTGTCTGCGGATGGATACCGGCGGACCGAGCTGCTGGCTGACTTCCGGCTGAGGAACTACGTAAAGTCAAGCTGCCTGCCGGCAGAAACACCGGTTATAACCTCTCTGACCGGACTTAATTCATCAACGCCCTGTAACATCCAGGTCGCCTGGACGGCAGCTACCAGGAACATTAAAGGCCAAACCCTCACTTCCGAGTGTGCGGTAACCGACTATGTCGTCACCTATGCTCCCACACCAGGCACCCGGTTCTACACAGCCTATCCGGGCAACACTACCAGTTGCTCGCTCAACATCAGCGAGATTCTGCGAGATGCCAATTATACAACCAACACCTACTATATCAGTGTAGCAGCGGTCAACGCCGGCGGCCTGGGCGCCTATTCCGCAGAGCAAACCATCAGCGATACCAGTCCCCCGTCAACCCCTGCGAATCTGACAGCCAGCGTCAGTACCACCGACATCAATGATGCAGCCATCCCCGGCCATTCGATTACTCTCAATTGGGTCGGTAATCCGGAATGTGACGTCGTGGCCTACCGCATCTATCGGGGGACCACGTCCGGCGGTCCCTATACACTGATAGCCAGTGACCCCAATATTAATGTCGGGACCACGCAGAACTATACTTACCAGGATATCAACCTTGCCTGCAACACCTATTACTATGTGGTCAAGGCATATGACCTGCGGTATGAAAGTCCCGGCTCCAGTGAAGCATTCGCTACGGTAATTGACAGCAATGCTCCTGTCGGGCCGACCGGCTTTTCCGCTGCCCCTGCGGGCACTACGGTGACCTTCAACTGGACGACATCGATCGATGATCCAGCGAATGGCTGGGGAGATGACGATGTCGTCGGATATCATATTTATGCCTTGTTTAATGGTGCCGAGATTCTGCTGGACAGCGCAAATCCGGCAGGCCATACTACCAAGACCCTTGACAATCCGCTTGGATACACCAACTTCGGCATCAAAGCCATAGACATATGCGGCAATACCAGCATCATGATCACTCAGGCAAGTTGCCCGAATCCACCCTCGGTCACCATCATCAGCCCATCCTCTGGAGATACGGTCGCCGGAGCTGTCACCATTTATGGATGGGCAAGCTCCACCCAGTCCCTGGAATGGGTGAAGTTAAAAATCAATGGCGGACCCTGGATACTGGCTGAGGGGACCGCTACCTGGAGCTACACCTGGAATACATTAACGCTCGCTAACGGATCCTATACCATAACCGTTAAAGCCCTGGATGCCAATGACTGCTCCACAGATGCATCAATCAATGTTGTGGTCAGCAACGGGCCGTAAGGCAGGGAACTGCAATTTCAAAGGAGGACTTAAGCCAATGACTGAGTATAGATCATTGCCGGGAAGAGTCCTGCGGCTTTTTCAGGCAGCCTGGCTTTGTCAGGATAACCAAGGAATGGCCATGGTTATCGTCCTGTCCGTGATGGCGGCTCTTTTTGCGATCGGGACAGCATCCTTGACCAATTCGGCCACGGAAAACAAGATCAGTCAGAACTACCAGAAAAGCGTTCGGGCCTTTTATGACTGTGAGGCTGGAATAGCCGAGGGTATGGCCAAAATCAAATCCGGGACGGCTGTTATAGAACAGGATGGCGATCCCAACTGGATATCGACCACCCAATCATACCTGTTCAAATATCGATACCATACTACATATGATGCCGCTAACCGCACTTACACCATAACTTCCGAGGGAAAGGATCCCTCGCAAACCGCCAACCGCCGGATCGTGGCTGAAATGAAGCGCATTTTCAGTGCCGGTGATATCAGATCGCCGGTTTATTGCGGCTCGGGAGAGACCAAGGGTAACGCTAACTCGATCCGGGGTGATTCCGTCTCTCCTGCCTGGGCGAGTGATGGCGATTCCTCGAACGAGGGCAGTGTTCCCTGTGTTACTACGCCAAATCCCTACGTCAGCGCGACCAACCCTCTGAAGGTGGACCAGACCCAGCTTTTTACCGCAGATCCCAACAAGGTTGACTACGATGTCGATCCCATTGATCTTGTGGCCATGGCCAATTTTTACAAAGACCTTCCCCCGGACATGACCAGCATCCCGACCGGTACGACAGTCACTATCGGGAGTGAGACGGATACCAAGGTAGTCTACATCAACGGGAATCAAACCATTGCGGGAGATAAATACGGCTATGGCATCCTGGTGGTCACCGGTGACCTCCATATTTCGGGACAGCTTCACTGGAACGGTATAGTCATCGTTCTGGGCAACAACCTTATCCAGACCGGCGGTGGAGTCAGCGGCCTCCAGGTTACCGGAGCGGTCCTGACTCCGAACCATTTTGAAATCAGGGGAAATGCGGATATCCAATGGTCAGCCGATGTGGTGAAAAAGGTCATCAATAATGCCGGCGATCCCCTGAAGGTTGTCAGTTGGAAGGAGGAATGAGTATGAACACCCGGTTATTATCCCATCAGGCCGCCTTCACGATGACCGAAGTCCTGATAGTTACCTCGATAGTTGTAATTTTGGTTACTCTTGGCGGGCCAAGCATCGTTCACATGATGCCTCAAATCAGGCTCAACAGTACTGCTCAGAATCTGGTGAATGACCTGCAGTTTGCCCGCATGCGTTCAATCACAACCTCCAAAGAATACCGGCTGAGCTTTGATGCCTCTGCGGAAAGCTACCGGATAGAAGAAGGCAATAAATCAGAAGGATCGAGCTGGCCAGGCACTTTGGTTGATCTGGAAAGAAGGCTGCATGACAGTTCCAACCTGTATTATCAAAAAAATATCGATATCAACAGCGTAACCCAGGATCCGGTTTTCAATCCAAAGGGGTTATGTTCAGCGGTCTCGACGATCAAGATTCAGAACAGTGATGGAGGCAAAAAAAAGATCGTCATTAACCTGGCAGGAGGGGTTAAAGTTTATGATACCTGGGATTAGCAGCAGCTTTTTCGGCGGGGAAAGGCCGGTAACTGAACATTAAATTCACAGCCCGTTAGGCTCGACCACGAGATCGCGTGCGGTATTGGGTGGGGCGAAAAAGCAGCCCCACCCTCCATGTGATCGATGCCTTTCTTAGAGGGGATAGCCCTCCTCCACTCCCTCGTCCCCCTTTGGGGGAGAGGTCTGGGGTGAGGGGGCTATTATTTGACCGGCTGTGTAATTCCCGCGAATCGCCTCTACTTATTCCTGTTTCTTAATGACCACATTGACCTTATCTTTGAGGATATTCTTGAATTCGTTGGCGTCATCGCTCTTTCCCTCATACAAACCATAATGAATGGGTATCGCAATTTTTGCCTTAACGTCGAGTACCGAATCTGCGGCTTCCTTTATATTATTCATCGTATATGTCTGTCCAAGAGGGACCAAGGCGATATCACAATTGAAATTCTTCATTTCCGGTATCTTCTCTGTATCCCCCGCATGATATATTCTCACTCCATGTATTGTGAGGATATATCCCATCCATTTATTTCCTTTGGGATGATACTTTGTCTTTACGAGGTTATAAGCCGGCACAGCTTCTGCGAGGATACCATTTATGGTGGTCTTCAT
Source organism: bacterium (assembly GCA_040755755.1). Lineage (NCBI taxonomy): Bacteria > bacterium. Next base: position 19,500 of record JBFLZW010000052.1, read on the forward strand.
TCCAGGTTCCAGGAGAATAACTTTGGATTTTTTTACTTTTTCAAGGTCCTGTGCACAATCTTTGGGAACTGTCAACACGGTGTTTTCCGTTGTGACCTGAGAAATATCCGGCAGAGAAAAATGATCGGGATGCTTGTGCGTAATAAAAACAATGTCAGCCTTATCAGATTTTTTAATTTGATATGGATCAAAATAGATTACCTGATCGTCAGCGTTGATTTTAACCGTAGCCTGTCCTAACCAGTGGATATTCTCGACCATTTGTTCAGGATTAATCTTCTTGGAATCTTCGCTGTGACTGAGAGAAGAAAAGGTTAAGAGTGCAGAGAAAATAATTATATAAAATATAATTTTTTTCATCAAAGATCTCCATTTCTTAATAATTTATTCGCTACCGGACACTTTTTTTTCAATTAATCAACCGCGAATGCACACGAATAGACGCTAATAAATTCTTTTGATTTGCCTTCATTATCGAGTCCCCTTTGTTCAGTTCGCGTTCATTCGCGGTTGTTACCTCAAAAGTGTCCGGTAGAGAGAAGTGCCGAAACTCTTTGAAAATATATTGACTCTTCCCCCCGTTGTACTATGCTTTTACGACCTTTTCATCCTTCAGCGAAACGCGCAAGGCATTTCTGGTGTCAATGATCAGTTTAGCCACAGAGTACAGCCACTTGTAGTCATAATCAGAATGGTCGGTCACGATGACCACGGCATCATAGGAAGAGACCGTGTGCTCAGTGAGCGGAACGGATTTCATGCTCAGAGCATGATGCCGCATTTTGGGAAGCTCAGGAACATACGGGTCATTGTAGTCCACGACAGCTCCCTTGCTCTGGTACAGCTCGATTACCTTGAAGGATGGGGATTCCCGCGGGTCGTCAACATCTTTTTTGTAGGCAATCCCCAGAACCAGCACCCGTGCCCCTTTCAGGC
>JBFLZW010000053.1 GCA_040755755.1 bacterium
CTGGCATGATAATCACTCCTTTCAGACCTTTTTTGATACCTCTTCTCTGGTACCAAGGATATTTTACCATGTCCGAACCTCTTTTTGTTTTCTATGTGGTCGCGTATTTATGGCGACCTGTACTTAGCCAAGTCTGTCCGGGATTCTCTGTCCATAAGCTGAAGTAACTACTAGGTTCAAAGGGGCAAAGGTACAGAGGCACATATTACAACGAGGCATGGAAGAATGATCTCCCGCAAAGACGCAGAGGCGCAAAGAATGACCGAAAATGATGTCCTCTGCGTCTCAGCGTCTCTGCGGGAGAAATACAATACTGCCGTTGTCATCTTTCCCATACGAGCAATTATATTTTTATTTTGCAGGTAAATGTGCTAATATTGGAAATGGGTGAAAACCGTCAAAAGGGATAAGGGATTACTATCACCAATACTATCTCTGCAAAGGAGGATTAACCTATGCCCTTTGGAATCGGAATGGCGGAATTATTGGTTATTCTGGTAATTGTTTTGATTATTTTCGGGGCTGGAAAATTGCCGGAAATCGGCAGCGGACTTGGGAAAGCGATCCGGAATTTCAAGGATGCGACGACATCTTCAGGGTCGCATGAATCCCGGAGTAAGATCGTGGAAAATACCAAAGATACCAGGAAGGAGATTGAGTAAAAATTCAAATACTCACCCTGCCTGTCCTTCCCCCTCAGGGAGAAGGATGGAAGAGGGTTATCCTTCACAAGACGAGTAAGCTATTTTAATCGAAAAACTCCCGTGGGGAGTTGTGCAGGGAGATAGTGGAAGATTTTGCCGTCAAAGGTTTATTTTATCGACATTCGCTCTTCGGCAAGCAGCGACCTTTTCGGCAAGCTGGCCTCAGTGCTTGATATCCCTGAGGTGAGCGAAAGATTGCGGTTTCAGGGTTTGCTGGCCATAAAGCTGCATTTTGGTGAACGGGGGGGATGGGGATATATTCATCCCAAATTCGTCAAAGCCCTGGTGGATGAAGTAAAAAGGCGGGGCGCAAGACCCTTCCTGACAGATTCAAACAGCGTCTATGCAGGAGGCCGGGCCGAAGCCATAAGCCATATTGAGACAGCAATATCGAATGGGTTCACCTACCCGGTCGTCAGCGCCCCGATTATAATTGCCGATGGGGTGAAGGGTGAAAGCGTCCGTAAGGTACTGGTTAACCTGAAGCACTACCGTGAGGTTGAGATTGCCTCGGCTGTTTGCGCAGCGGATAGTATTATTTGTCTGTCCCATTTTAAGGGACATGAGTTGACCGGATTCGGTGGAGCGCTGAAAAACATGGGCATGGGCCTGGCTTCAAAAGCCGGGAAACTATCCATGCACTCAACGGTTGCTCCTTATATTGCCAGGGACTGCCGGGGGTGCGGATTCTGTGTCACGCACTGCGTTGCTCATGCCATTTACCTGAACGAAGGCCGGGCCTGGGTCGATACTGAAAAATGTGTCGGGTGTGGTCAGTGCCTTGTCAATTGTCCGGGCAAAAATATCAGAATCCGCTGGAATGAGTCCATCCAAAACGTCCAGGAAAAGATCTGTGAATATGCCTATGGGGTAACTCAGTCCGTGGTCCTTCCCGTTCTCTACATTAACTTTATCATTAATGTGACGCCGGATTGTGACTGCTGCAATCATTCCGATCTGCCCATCGTTCCGAACCTGGGGATATTGGCCTCTCATGATCCGGTAGCTATTGACCAGGCATCAGTGGACATGGTAAATGCAAGTGAAGGGATCAGGCAGACGGCTTTAAAGAAAGGCTTTGGCAAAGGCGGAGATAAGTTTCGCGGGGTACATCCGAAAGTGGATTGGAGTATCCAACTCAGGTATGGAGAGGATATTGGCCTGGGGACGAGGAACTATGATCTCGTTTCCTTATAAGAAACTTTTCTCCTGATGGGATTTTTCCCCGGTCCTGGTGAAGACTGTTCACCAGGACCGGGAGAAACAAACTTTACGAGGAGTTTATCACCTAGTTCAGGGTAATTGCCTCTTCAGGACAATTGTCAACACACACTCCGCATTCCACACATTCATCTGCATCTTTAACACTCGACCTGTCATCCTTCATGACTAAAACCTCATTCGGACAGTCTTCAATGCAAACTCCGCAGCCTGAACATTTATCGGTATCGATTACTGGCGGCATTCTTTTCACCTCCTTTTTCAGTTATTGGACTCTTCGTCCCTTATAGGGAGGGATCCTCCCCTGGCCATGGCGGCCATGAAATTGAGAGGTACTTTTTCCGATACTGATACCCGGTGCTTAAGACACTCTGGGGCTTTCACGGAGGGCCTTGTTAATAACCCGCCGCAATTCTTCCAGGTGGATAGGTTTATTCAAATATTCAAAGGCCCCAAGATTCATTGCCTTCAGATAAGAATTAACTTCTCCGTAGGCAGTGACAATTACAACGCCGATGTTCTTGTTTTTCTTCCTTAATTTTTCAAGAACCTCGATGCCGTCCATCTCCGGCATGCGAAGGTCAGTTATAATTAAGTCAAAGTTGTTATTCTCAGCCTCTATCAGGGCTTTCTTTCCGTTTTCAGCAGTATGAACCGTGTAACCTTCTTTCGTTAAAATTTTACTCAGACCCTCTCTCGAGTTCTGTTCATCATCAACGACAAGTACTCTTTTAGAAATCATTTCCTTTCACCCCTTCTGTTTAAGGATAGAGATGAATGCAGCCTGCTTTGCGGGCATTAATACTGATTCGTCTTAATTCTTTGATAAAGGTGGCATTATATCTGTCATGCCTGTCAGACTTATTATTTTCCCTTATATCCTGAGTATAACATAATGGAAGGTAATGTCAAATAAATTCAGTTGTTATTTGACAAGGTATCATGAGATGGAGTAGGCTTGATCAGTTATCGGTGGCCAGTGATCAGTGATCGGGAGAATCCTGATACGGTCCTTATATTGCCAGGGGGAGTAAGGTGAAACAGATAACGTTACCAAGGGGAGAAAATTACTTGTTTAAGCAGAGGGGAGATATCGGCTATTTTGTTTGCCCGGCCCTCGAGGGTTTTGCGGTCCACGGGTTTAGCACCAGGATTCCCTCCTCCGGGCGGAGGAATGCAGCCGAGGAGATTTACCACCAGAAACAGCGATTTTATAGCACCCTGCAAATTAAAGCTCCTTCTCTGCTGCACATCCAGCAGGTGCATGGAGACCGGATCTTTGTGGCCCGGGATCCTGTGGGGCAGGAAGCTCCGGGAGAGTACGATGGAGCTGTTACCGACTCAACCGGCATTGCCCTGTCGATTGTTACCGCCGATTGCCTTCCGATTTTGATCTACGAGCACAGGAAAAAGATTATTGGGGCTGTGCATGCCGGATGGAAGGGGACTGCGCTTGGGATCCTTCGCAATGCTCTGACCGCAATCCGGCAAAGCCTCGGCGGCAGCCTGCAGGACTGCATCATTCTTTTGGGGCCATCATTGCGGCCATGCTGTTTTGAAATCCAGCACGATGTTCTTGAAATCCTGAAGGCAAGGCTGACCTGCTGGAGTGAGGTGATCAGGGAGGTCCAGGACAAAATCTATTTCGACCTGCAGCTGGCTAATGTGCTTCAGGCCAGGGAAATGGGGGTTTTGGAAGAAGGAATTTGGGCCTTGGACCTGTGCACCTTCTGCAGGCCGGAGTGGTTTCACTCTTACCGGAGGGATAAAGGGCAAACCGGAAGGATGATCTCAATGATCAGCCTGATTTAACCGATTTTTTGTTGCAATAGATTGAGGGGAAATGTATAATTTGTGATGATTAGGGTCTTATGTGCCCGAAATTTACTCTGGAGATGCATTTCCTGACTATCAACCCGCGGGAAAAAACGGGAAAAAGGCAGCGATATGGGTATCGGCTTTATAGGGGCCGGAAACATGGGAGAGGCCCTGATCAAGGGAATACTGAAGGCTCAACTGGCTTCTCCTCATGAGATCGTGATTACCGATGCCAGCCGGATGCGGCGGGCAGAGCTGGGGGACAGGTATAACGTTACCGTGACCGAAAGCAACAGTGAGGCGGCAGCCCGGTCCGAGGTGATTATCCTGGCGGTCAAGCCCCAGATTATTCATGGCGTTCTGCAGGAAATCCATGATAGTGCGGATCTGAGCGGTAAATTACTGATATCGATCGCTGCCGGTGTCAGGCTTTCTTCCCTGAGAGCCTGCCTGACTCAGGATGCGCGGATAATCAGAGTCATGCCCAATACGCCGGCCCTGGTGCTGGAAGGAATGACCGCCATCTGTTCCGACGGAGCGTCTCAGGAAGATTTGGCGGTAACCGAGCGGATTTTTTCGGCTGTCGGAAAGGTAGCCGTGGTGGGAGAGAACCTGATCGATGCCGTCACCGGATTGAGCGGCAGCGGCCCGGCATATGTCGCTGTCATGATTGAAGCGCTGTCCGATGGAGGTGTTTTGATGGGGCTGCCGAGAAAAACAGCGCAGGAACTTGCCCTTCAAACCGTGCTGGGGACAGCCCGGCTGTTGATGGATGCCCAATACCATCCAGCGGTTTTGAAGGATATGGTTTCATCCCCGGCAGGCACGACCATCCAGGGGATTCATGCGCTGGAAAAGGGTGGATTGCGGGCCTGCTTAATGGAGGCGGTCAGATCGGCCACGGTCCGATCGAAGGAGCTTGGCCAGGGCGAGCCCGCTTGTCCGGGCCGCTGATCATTGATTTATCAATCCGGAGACGGTTAGGACATGAGGGGGAGATGAGGAATGTTTATTTTAGGGAATCTCTTGTCGGCTATTGCGACTATTATCAATATGTTTATTTCCTTCTACATATTTATTATTGTAATTTCGGCCTTTATTTCCTGGTTTCATGTTGATCCATACAACCCATTGGTTCAGATGCTGTACCAGATGACCGAGCCCGTACTGCGATTTGTACGTCGGCACCTTCCGGTGACCTTCGGTGGGATTGATTTTTCCCCCCTGATTGTTATCGCCGTATGTGTCTTTGTCCAAAAATTTTTCGTTGCGAGCCTGACGGATATAGCGATGCGGCTTCGATAGTTAACCAGATAGGAACCTATGATCACTCCATTAGAGATACGGGAAAAGCGGTTTAAAACTGGATGGCCGGGATTTAGTAAAAAAGAGGTCATCGACTTTCTGGATTTGCTCTCCATAGAGTTTCAGGAGGTTCTCAAAGAGAACCGGGAAGTGCGCCAGCAGCTCGATGAGGAGCGGGGAAAAAAGGAAAAGCTGATCGAGCGTGAGGGAATGATCAAAGAGGTGCTGATGATCGCCCAGAGCAGCTCGGAAAAAGTCCGGGAGAACGCCATCCGCGAATCGGAATTGATGATCAAGGAAGCGGAGCTCAAGGCGGAGAAAATTCTGGGAGAGGCGAATCAGAAAAAAGATCAGATTCTGTGCCAGATTCAGGATTTGAAGAGTCTTTATCAGCAGTTCAGGGCCAAGGTGCAATCCACTTTGGAAATGTACGGGAAGTTGCTGGCCGAAGATGACGAGTTCAAAGAAAAAAAAGGGGAAGGAGAGCCCGACATCTCCCCCTTCTGACAGAGCTACTATCTCGGTTCGAATTCAGCCCAATGCGGCCAAGAGCGAGCTGGTTGAAATCAGGGACGAGGTACTCAAGATCAGGATCAGTGCTCCTCCTGTAGATGGCAAGGCAAACAAAGAATTTATGAGATTCCTGGCCAGGGTGCTCAAGGTATCGGCCTCGCAGATATCGATCGTTGGAGGGCAAACGGGCCGGTCCAAGGTCGTCAGGATTCTTGGAATAGATCAGGATACCTGCTGGCAGCGGTTAACTACAAGTCTTCGAGGAGATGAGCGGATTGGTTAAGAGTATTGAATGGAAAGGCGACTGTATCCGTATCCTGGATCAGCTTCGTTTGCCGGGAGAGGAGATATATCTCGATTGTGTCACCTACCGGGAGGTTATTTCGGCTATTGCGAAGATGAATATCCGGGGTGCTCCGGCCATTGGCCTGGCTACTGCCCTGGGAATTGCCCTGGGGGTCCAGGGCATCTGCTGCCAGGATCAGGAGGTTTTTTGCCGTGAAATGGATGCCCTGTGCGATGAGTTTTTTCGCACCCGGCCAACAGCGGTTAATCTGGTCTGGGCAATCAATCAGTTGAAGGAAGTTGCCCGAAACCATAGCGGGAGCGTAGCGGACCTGAAAGAGGCTATCAAACAGCGGGCCCTTGAGATTGCGGATTCTGACCTTACAATTAATCAGGAGATCGGCAGGCAGGGAGAGCCCCTGATACCGTATGGAGCGAGAATTCTGACTCACTGCAATGCCGGAGCGCTGGCTACCGGCGGATATGGCACCGCCCTGGGGGTTATCCGTGCCGCCCATGAGGCGGGGAAAAATATCTCCGTTTATGTGGATGAAACCCGGCCTTTTCTCCAGGGGGCCAGGTTAACGGCCTGGGAATTGGTGGAGGAAAAGATCCCGGCCACGCTTATCACCGATAACATGGCCGGTTATTTCATGCAGCAGGGCAAAATCGATCTGATCATTGTCGGAGCTGACCGGGTGGCGGCCAATGGAGATGTAGCCAATAAGATCGGGACCTACTCTCTTGGGGTTTTGGCCAGAGCCCATGATATTCCCCTGTACGTGGCCGCTCCGACATCCACGCTGGATATGACCCTTGCAACCGGCGAGGGAATTCCGATCGAGGAAAGAAACCATGAGGAGGTTACCCACCTGTCCGGCATCCGGATCGCTCCTGAAAATATTGCTGTAGCGAATCCGGCATTTGATGTTACCCCTAATAAATACATCAGTGCTCTTATTACTGAGAAGGGTGTTGTTTATCCGCCATACCCGGAGGGCTTGAAAAAGGTGGTTCAGGCGAATCAAAATTGCCATAAACCGGGAATTCGCTGGAAGGAGATGGCCGAATGAACCAGCCGAATCGAGCAGCCGTCATTCTGGCCGCAGGCCAGAGCACCAGAATGAAATCTCAACTCAGCAAGGTGCTGCATCCTCTGTGCGGACGTCCGATTATCCGCTACATAACTGAGCTGGTTGCAGCGGTCGATGCCAGGCCGGCAATAATAGTGCTTGGACATCAGGCGGAGAAAATACAGCAGGAGCTCCATGATGTACCCGTTGAATTCGCCTATCAGAAAGAGCAACTGGGAACAGCCCATGCAGTGTCTCAAACCAGGGAGATGCTGGCTGATTTTTCCGGTATCGTCTTGGTCTTAAACGGCGATACCCCGCTTTTAACTCCCCGTGAGGTGACCGACCTGATTCAGTTTCATCAGCGGACGCAGGCCGAATGCACCCTTCTGAGCAGTGACGTACCGAATCCCTTCGGCTATGGCCGCATTCTGCGCGATGAAGGGGGAGGAGTTCTGGGAATCGTGGAAGAGAAAGACGCTTCAGAACAGCAAAAGAAAATTACCGAAATCAACTCCGGAATCTACTGCTTCAATTCTCGGTCCCTCTACAGCGCATTAAGCAAGATCAATAATCACAATGCCAAAAAAGAATATTACCTGACTGATTCGGTGGCCATTCTGCGTCAGGAGGGAAAGCTGGTCCAGGCCCTCAAGGCAGCGGATTACCGGACTGTGCTGGGGATTAATACCAGGATGGAGCTTGCCGAGGCCAGCCGCATCATCCGTCAAAGAATAGCCGCTGACCTCATGGCTGAGGGAGTAACCTTTATTGACCCGGATAACACCTATATCGATTACGGTGTCCACGTCGGTCAGGACACGGTTATCTGGCCATACTGCGTGATCGAAGGCCACTCCAGCATCGGTAAAGGCTGCCATATCGGTCCCTTTTCCTGGATTGCCCATGCTGTTCTGGAAGATGGAGTGCAGATCGAGGGAGGGTGCCGCATTCAGGGTGGCATGGTTACTGCCGGATCGAGAGTACCGTCATCTCTCCCTGTCAGCCACGGGGTAGTTAAAAATTGTATTCATCAGGCGAAAGAAGATTCGCGGTAAGAAAAAGAAAAACAAAGAGAAGTGAACCACCATGTTAGCAAGATTCTTTCAAAAATCAGACGACGTACATAAGCAGGCGGAAAGTAAGCAACCGGAAAAGGTCACTAAAAAGATATGGTCTGTGGCCGGAGGCAAAGGGGGAACGGGAAAAAGCATTATCGCCTCGAGCATCGCTGTCCAATTGGCCCGCAGGGGCAAAAAAGTGGTCATCATCGATGCTGACCTTGGCAGCGGCAATCTGCATTCATATCTCGGAGTTACCCCGGCTTCCATCACTCTGGCCGATTTTCTCAGGAATCGAACATCCCACCTGACCGATGCCCTGGTTAACACCCAGTATGAAAATCTCCACCTGATCAGTGATGCCAATGAAGTGCTCGGGCTGGCCAATATCAGCAGCCAGTTAAAGGAAAACCTGATTCAACAGATCAAAGACCTTGACTTTGAATATATTATCCTGGATGTGGGTGCCGGTACCGCGTATAATAATATTGATTTTTTCCTCATTTCTGACAATGGGCTTCTGGTTGCCGTACCTGAGCCGACCTCAATCGAAAACATGTACCGGTTTATCAGAAGTTGCTTGAATCGTAAATTAATGTGCAGGTTTCAGGATTCTCCCTACCAGCCCCTCATAGAAAAGGCTGCCTATCCACGAGAAGCTGGAGGATTTCGAACTATTTATGAATTGGTGGAAAAGCTCTATCAACTTGACCCACCGGCAGCGGAAATAATGGTAGATGAGATTTTAAAATTCAGGCCGCGGTTGATTATGAACCAGGTCCGGTCTCAAATCGATATTCAGGCGGGCGATTCGATTCGTGATGTAACACGCAAATACCTGGGAGTGAATTTGAATTATATCGGATATGTCACCTATGATGATCATGTCAAATTATCAGCCAGAAAACGGATCCCTTTGTTTCAGGAATACCCTAACAGCGGAGCGGCGGTATGCATCCGAAATATTGTGAACAGATTTCTTGGATAGCGGCCCGGGCAGAAAATTTCCTCGAAGAGGTAGATAATTAATGAAAAAAGTTGAAGAAATGAATTATTACGAACTACTCAATGTCGAATCAACAGCCAGTAAAGAAGAAATCCAGAAAGCCTATAACCTGGCCTGCCAGACCTATCAGATTGATTCCCTGGCCACCTATTCGGTTGTCTCGGAAGGGGAAAGAAGCCAGATTCAGCAAAGGATCGAAAAGGCCTACCGAATTTTAATGGATGATCGCGAACGGGCAAAATATGACTACCGGATCGGTATCTCCGGCCAGCGCAAGGCGCAGGACTACCGGCAGACGGGCAACAAAGTCCAGGGTCCTCTATCCGAGGGAGGAAAAGAACAACCTTCAGCTTCCTCTGGGTGCGGCGCGAATTCATCCGCAAGCGATACCACTGAAGAACCAAAACACCAGGAGCCCCCTCCGGATATCTCCGACCCCCAATACCTGAAAAAACACAGAGAACGAAAGGGCATCTCCCTCCAGGAGATTTCAGAAGCTACCATGATCAGTATCCATGCACTGGAAGACCTGGAAAGGGGCGAATACAGCAGATTTCCCGGACGAGTCTACATCGTCGGCTTTTTACGTGCCTATGCTGAATACATCGGCATCGATGTGCAGCAGGCCAAAGCTCACTTTGAAGTTCTGTATGCCAATAAGCCGAAGAAGTAGACTTGGTTGCCTCCCATCCGAAAGATTCGGGGAAATCGCACCAGGAATGGTGATGTACCCGCTAACCCTGCCCTGAGCGGGAGGATGGTCCTTCTGCCGACACAGATGCAAGCAAATAGAGGGTGGGGCTTTTGCCCCACCAAATACTGCTTACAATATATGACGAAAGAATTTAAAGAATACTTAAAAAAGGAATTAATAGAAAGCCTAAGTCCTGAACTGGAAGTTCAGAAAATCATAGTATTTGGTTCATTCGTTAAATCTGAAAACCCAAACGATATCGATGTTGCCATTTTCCAAAGCAGCAATGCATCGTATCTAGAGTTGGCTATGAAATACCGAAAGTTAACCAGAAAGATCGCGAAAATGATCCCACTGGATATTATTCCAATCAAGCCGGATGCTCAGAATAATTCATTTCTTTCAGAAATTGAGGCCGGAGAACTCATATATGAAAGATGAAGCAAAGTTATGGTTGGATTATGCCAGAGAAAATCTGAAATCTGCAAAGGTATTATTAACAAGCGATTTATATAATCCTTGCTTACAGAATGTTCAACAAGCCGTCGAAAAAATGCTCAAAGCTTTACTTATTGAAAATTCATGCAAGGTAAAGAAAACTCATAGTATTACTGAATTGAGGAATATATTAGAAATAAATGGAATTTATGTCAATTTAACCGATGAAGAATGTGATTTTTTAGATTCGATCTATCTCCCCTCGAAATATCCAGTCAGCAATGTGCTCCCTTATTATGAATCCAATAATGAGCTTTGTAAGAAGGGAATTTCAATTGCAGAATCTCTCCTCAATCGATTGGGAACTATTCCATAGGAAACCTTAAAGTAGTAGGGTGGGGCTTTTGCCCTACCAAATACCGCACGCGATCTCATCGCCGATCCTAACTGGCTGCGAATTTATCGCCCGGTGTGCTTCAGAGCCTTTCATATCTGAGCTTCGCGCAAGAACCTGCACGCTTCTTCAGGAGGAGTAGGATTGATATAGAATCCTGTCCCCCACTCAAATCCTGCTACATGAGTAAGCTTGGGAATGATCTCAATATGCCAGTGATAGAAGCTGGCCTCTTTCTCGTAAAAGGGGGCTGAATGAATGAGGAAATTGTAGGGTGGATTGTTCAGAGTGCGGGTGATCCGCTGCAGGACGCCCTTCAGCATTTGCCCCAGGGCGCGGAGATGATCCGGAGAGATGGCTTCAAAATAAACAGCATGCGCTTTCGGAATGACCCAGGTTTCAAAGGGAAAGCGGGAGGCAAAAGGAGAAAGGGCTATGAAGTGCTGATTCTGATCGATCAGCCTGACCTCCATGTCCAGTTCCTGATGAATGATGTCGCAAATAACGCACCGGTCCCGGTAGAGGTAATAGGTGTTGGTGCCACGGATCTCCTCGACCACTCTTTTGGGAATGACCGGCAGGGCAATGAGCTGAGAGTGCGGATGATCGAGCGAAGCCCCGGCCGCGTGGCCCTGGTTTTTGAAAATAAGTACATACTGAAACCGCGGGTCCCGCTTCAGGTCAATGACCCGGTCCTGGTAAGCCTGAAGAACCTGAACGAAGTTATCCAGCGGTAAATTGGGCAGGGGTAAATCATGGTGAGGAGTTTCAATGATAACTTCGTGGGCGCCTACTCCATTCATCTTGTCATAAAGCCCCACCGCCCGCTTGTCCAGCCCGCCTTCGATTCTCAAGGCAGGGAATTTATTCGGCACTACCCTCACTGACCATCCGGGCGTATTGGGCCGGGTTCCCGGCTGCCGATAGGCAAGAATTTCAGGAGGCGTCTTCTCCTCATTGCCATTACAAAATGGGCAAAAGCCCGTCCTTTTTTCTTCCGGTGGCGGAATAAATTCCGATGGCCGCCTGGCCCGCTCAGTGGCAATAATGACCCACCGTCCGATAATCGGATCTTTCCGTAATTCAGGCACTTGGCTGCTCCTTTGTAAAATATTACATAAATTGTCTAAAAATTGTACAATCAGTTCAATGAAATGTCAATAGTGCTGAAAGAGGAGCAGGCAGGAGGGAGTTGCGAGTGGTCAGTGAGCAGTGGTCAGTGAAGGAGTCAGGAACCAGAAGAATGGTCAGTGGTCAGTGGTCAGAAGCCGGTGAGCAGGGGGGCAGGAAGCAGTATACGGCGATCAGGAGGAGAATGGCACGTTTTTTGAGAGCGATAAGCTTTCAGCATGATCACTTGCTCTTTCTACCATAACTCTTCATCAAGGAAGGATTCGTAAACCGTGTCATTCATCGCCGCTCGAAAACAGAACCCAACACGATTGCTGTCAATGCTCATTATCGGCACAACCATCCTCGTGGGTACACAGATGATAATCATTCCGGAATCTTTGGCTCAATGGCCTCCGCTTGCCGCTAATGCCTTATACTCCGGGCTGTATCAGCCTTCATTTTCGCTCAATTATTTTCCATTCGGCAGCTACAACAATAGCTATCCTTTCAACAACTCTCCGGGCTCATATCCCTTCAGCAGCTACAATAGCTCCTTTCCTCTCGGCAGCTCCAATCCGTGGTTGCTGAACATGTATCTCAATTCATATCTGAGCACATATCTGAACCCGTATCGGCCCTCCCTCCTGGGATACTCCCTTACTCCTTCTCTCTGGTCCTGGATATCCGGCCTTTCCCTTCCCCAGCAATGGCCGCCTCCGCCCTTGTCCAGCAGATTTTTTTTCCCCCCTTCTGCCTTGATCGGAAGCCCGGTAACTACTCTGGCTTCCGTACAGAATGAAGAGTATGCCGTTTACTCGGCATTGATCAGTTCACTGGATACTCTGAGCCGGGCGGGGGTAATCCTCGGTGAGGTCCGTATCAGGAACCATACCAGTGCATATTCTTCGGGTAACGATGCCGCCACTCTCAATTATTTAGCCCGGAATCTGGATAAAATAGCCCAGGAGACTATCCTCGACTACCAGATCAAAAACAGGCAGGAGTATCCGCTCGGTGATGATTTCACTCTCCCCTTCAGCTATAAGCTGGTCGGTGATGAGGAACCCTATCAGGTAATTGAGCTTTCACGGGTGGGATTTAATCGCCGGGGGGACCAGGCACTTGTTTATGTGGGGCAATTATATGGGCCTGCGGTTGGCTCCGGGTATTACTGCTTCCTCACAAAAGTAAATGGAGTCTGGGTATACCAAGACGGGACTGTGGCCTGGATTTCATGACGAGAATAATGACCATATATTTTCTTCCGTTCTCTGCCCTCATATTCCGGCTACAAAGAGCCAAAGTCCTGCCAGACCGCAGATCGCTCCCAGGAGAAAGGCGGACAGGCGATCAATCCTGCTCATCAGATCGATCCCCTTGCCCCGGTATACAATTCCGAGAAAATAGACGGCCAGAAACAGTCCAACCAGAAAAGCAGCCAGGGAAATCAGTATCCCTGGCAAGGGGAAGACGAGAGCGGTCATGGAAACTGCTAACAGGGATAATATATTCTGGAGCTTTGCCAGGCGGTTGATCTGCCCGGAGGAGTAATGCTGATGATGATGGCTTCGCTCTTCCTCCGGGGTATGATAATGCAGATGCTCATGCCGGTGGGCGTGGGGATGCTGATGATCCAAAGGTGTTGATCCGGGTTTATCAATACTGCGGGGAACATGGAAATGGTCGGCATGCTCCCCCCCTTCCCTTCCGGCAGATTTAACCGGCTTGGAATGAAGGTGGCCATGCTCGTGCTCATGGGGATGTTCATGCTGATGGAGCTGCTTTGGCGGCACCCAGAAGAATTCATAAAAGCTCTGCAGCCCCAAAGCCCAAAAAGCGGACCCGAGGGCAGGCCGGGATGACAAACAGGACAGGCCGGAAAGTTTAATTCTCAATAGCCAGAGCGGGACAACGAAGGTCAAGGCGTGTCCAAGGTGTATCAAGCCTACCTTCAATGAAACCCAGGAAGGCCGCTGATAAATATCCTGTGCTTTCCTGGAGTTCAGGATATCGATGATATGATCTCCCCTGAGCCCATGAAAGAGTCCGAGGAAAAATATCGCCTGAATGACCCAAAATGAACCAGTCATAAGGTAGCTCATAAAATAGTTATAGTTGAAAGTTATCGGTGTTCAGTTTGTTCACTGACCACTCGCCACTGGCCACTGACCACTGTCTTTACTGCCCACTGCTGCCGCACTCCTGCGGAGTGAGGTAGCACTGAGGATCTTCCATCCAGGGATCGCCGTAAACCCGAAGGGCGCGCACCCGGAAGGAGCCTCCACAGGCATCAATCCACTGGCACTGACTGCACTTTCCCTTGAGCAGGGGCTTTCGGTTCTTCAATCCGGCCATGACAGGATCTCGAGTATCCATCCAGATTTCCGAGAAGGGGCGCTCCCGGACATTGCCCAGCGTATGGTCCAGCCAGAATTGATCCGGGTGTACATTCCCGCAAAAGTCGATTTCACCGATGCCGACACCGGTTGAATAAAGCCCTCCGCCATTCCATTTCAGCAGGCTCATGACTTCTTGCGCCCGCTGCGGGTTCTTCTGTTTCAATTTCAGGTACAGATAGATCCCATCCACATGGTTGTCTACAGTCAGGATCTCTTTGGCCAGTCCGCGCCTGGCAAAGTCCTCGCTCCGCTGCAGGATAATGTCCATAGCCCTGCGGGATTCTTCAGCGGTCAGGTCATCGTGCTTGATATCGACTCCCCGGCCGGAATAGACCAGATGATAAAAACAGGCCCGGTCGATGTTTTCAGCCTCAATGAAGTCAAAAATCCTGTGCAGATCCTGGGCATTTCTCCGGGTCAGGGTCAAGCGCAGCCCTACCCGCTGATCAACTTCGACGCAATTTCTGAATCCCCGCATAGCCCGCTCGAAGGCACCCGCTACACCGCGGAACTGATCATTCACCTCGCCAATCCCATCCAGGCTGATGCCCACATAGGTAAAGCCCGTGTCTTTCAGTTTCCGGGCAACTTCTTCCGTGATCAGGGTGCCATTGGTTGACAGCGTCGGCTTCACTCCCTGCTCCAGAGCATAAGCGGCCAGTTCGAAAAGGTCCTTTCGAATCAACGGTTCACCACCGGAAAAAAGAATGGCCGGTACCTTGAATTTGCCAAGATCGGCCAGCATTGTTTTGGCTTCATCCGTGGTCAATTCTCCCTGATAGGAGATATTTTCAGAATCGGTATAACAGTGAACGCATTTCAAGTTGCAGGTTCTGGTCGAATTCCAGACCACAATGGGCCGCCTTGAGGAAGCGCTCGGAGGAACCCGGCTGGTCAGACCCTCCCAGCACTGCGGGAGCCTGTGGTGGCTTTTGTGTATCTTTTGGCCATAACGAATGTCATCACTGGGAGTTTCCTCTCCGCAGTATAGTCTGGTAATATTGATCATGACGGTTTTCCTTTCAGTTTCAATGATCAGAGAACCTGACAAGCCAGGGGATTGGCGGCGAATTGCCAGCCAGGGGGTGAAAAATCCGGCCTCTGTGGTTCTCTTCCGCTTTGCCTGTCAGCACGCACGGTATATTTGTCTGTACGGTGAATTATGCAGAGTGCATCCTCATCATAGCTTTTTTTTCCCCATTTTTCAATGCCGACTATCAGCATTCAGAATCCCCTTCAATTTGCCACGATATGTGCCCTTGATAACCG
Source organism: bacterium (assembly GCA_040755755.1). Lineage (NCBI taxonomy): Bacteria > bacterium. The sequence continues at coordinate 15,294 of JBFLZW010000053.1, forward strand.
GCCATCCCGTACGTTAGCGATTTTACCTCCATTATACCGAGAACTAAGATACATCAAGTATATGTTTTTCATATACTATATCGAGATAAGGGAAAAGAGATACTCTTTTCACTTAATGAGGAGGAGAAAATCATGAAAAGAGAGGGAGAGAAAAATGTCTTTGTATTGCCCAATTCTCAGATAAAATTCACCTTCACTGAGGCATATTCCCAGGAGGCGCTGGCTGATCTGACTCGTGATGTAGTAAGAGACCCTGAACTGGCCAGAAGATTCAGGGATGATCTCCAGGATGTCCTCGCCAGGGTTGGTATTCAGGTGACGAGTAAAAATTCCCGGAGAATTACGGATGAAGACATCCTGGTTGCCCTTGGACATCGGAGCGCTGAAAAGCAGACGGCTGCCGGCCCGTCCCGGATATTAGGACAGGGGCCTGAATATATCGTCGCTGTAGCTGTAGTAGCCGCAGTATTTCAGGGTTCCTCCAATCTGCCCGCACCCGAGGATGAGCAGGAGGTGGCCATAACCTGAGAGGGGGAACGGACAGATTTAATCGATAAGGGAAAAAGGTTAAAGGTGCTTCTCCTCAACTGCTGGAAGACGCCAGCGCGTGACCACCAGTTGAGGAGGAGCATTGTACAAAGAGAAAAGAATACGTTCTGAACGCAAGTACAGCCAAAAGGAGGGTGGGAAGCCGGAATGCCCCAGCAGCCCTGTGTTGTGGTCAGTTGCCCGGTCATGTCTTTCGTAGATAATACCCTGGTCGCATCCATGCAGGATTCCTACCGTGATAGTCCGGCACTCGGTGTGTATCTGCTGGCAGCTCACCTTCACCGGAAGGGGTATCCGTGTGATGTGCTGGATTGGGTAGCTTCTCCGCAGCTTTCCCTTGAGGATGTTGTCTGCAGGCTGCTCAACTATGAAGTGGTACTCCTGAGTGCCAATTCACTCAACTGGGCGATAGCCAGGATTCTGGCCCGGAAGGTCAAAGAGCGCAATCCCGGAATCAAAACCTGCGTCGGCGGACCGCACCCCACCTGCTATCCTCGATCGATCATAGCCAGTGGATGCTTTGACGGTCTTTTCAGAGGAGAAGCGGATCGCTCCATTCACCTGGTTTGTGAAGTATTGCGATCGGGCAGGGAGCAGGAAATTCCCGGTTTTTTCCTGACTCGAAACGCAGCGGATAAAGCCAGTGCGGTCCAGGTCATCCAGGAACCGGACCTGACCCGGTTCGACTGGCGGCCAGCCTATGATCTCATCCCCGACTCCCAATACGGGACCATACCGGTCCTGACCTCCCGGGGGTGCCGGTTCAACTGCACCTTCTGCTCAACTATCGGACACAGGAACTGGCGATCCTATCCGGCCCAAATCGCAGTCGAACAGCTCCTCTATGCACTCCCGCATTGCCAGAGGACCCGCAGCAAAAAGATAAACATTGTTGATAATATCTTTACTGCCGATCATCAGCGAATTCTGGATCTCTGCAAGATGCTGCCGGAAGATGCCTTCCGCCGCAGGCTGACGTACGATGCCACCATTGACGATCTCAGGGACCAGGAGCTGCTCGAAGCTCTGGAGCCCTTTACCAGTGACCTGCTTGCCGGTGCGGAAGTCATCAGCCATGACGAGGCCCGGAAAATCCATAAAGCCGTCTCTCCTGAGCTGATCCAGCAGGCGGCCCAAAACCTGCACAAATATAATTTAGGCCAGAGGACCGTTTTCAGCTTCATCATCGGTTTCCCCTGGCATACAAAAGAAAACTGTATCAATACGCTCGAATTCGTCACCAATCTTATTCTGGACTATGGAGTAAGGATTTACCTTCAGTGGTACTGGCCGATACCCGGCTCTGCTCTGTGGGATGAGCTTGAGCGGGAGCGAAAAATCGGGATCGAAGTAGTGGATGAACCCGGATTCTTCCGCCGGAGCGAGTGGTTTTATGCGGTCAGAAACATGAGCTCTGAAGATGTCCAGATGGTTGATGAAAGAATACGGCCCGTACAGATGCTCCTCTCAATCCGTCATGGCTCACCGGTGCGGCGTCCGCTGGAATATTCACCACCCATGATCTGAAGGGTCGCAGACAGCAACAGACTGCACGAGAGGAGCAAAGGGAGAGACTTACGTGTTCTTCCGCAAACCCCAGAGGATATCCTGCCCCGCCTGGATCACCACGATGCCATCGGGCTCAGGATCATGGAAGACCATTACCCAATCAGCATCCTTGAGAAAAAACCGTAACCTTGAAGACAGGATTTCTAGGCGCTCAACCGGCTGATGGTCCCGGTCAGCCTCGTGTGCCCACAGCTCAGCCATAATCTGTCTGCCTTTTATCATCGGCGGCGAAAGGATCGTGAACATTTTCTCCGGCTGAGTATGGGTTAATACCCATGAAGCTCTCGTGAGCCTTTTCAGGTGAGCAGGAAGATAACAGCAACTCAGCCAGATGAGACCTATGCCCAACAGCGAAATTATGCTGTATTTGCCGATAACTTCCGGCAGCCTTCCCGATGCAGGCAGCAAGAGAAGTATGATGGTTATAAGCCACCCCAGGGCCACAGATACCTTGGCCAGTATGGCTTCTTTGCGGAAAACAGCTTTCTCCTTGTCGGCCTGTATTCCCATGCTGGTTCTCGGCGTATGTCCGGAAAAACCGGTTACAGCGTTAATGACATGGCAATTTCATCGCAATCGGGAAATTTCACACATTTTATGCAGTCAGACCAGACTTTTTGAGGAAGTTTCGATTTATCAACCTGGTGAAAACCTACCTTTTCAAAAAACTCTTTTTTGTAAGTCAGAAGAAAGACCTGTTTGATGCCTAATTCCCTGCCTTCATCCAGGCAGCGCAAGGCCAGGGCTTTGCCGATGCCCTGATGCTGGAAGTCTTGATGCACAGCCATGGAGCGAATCTCGGCCAGGTCTTCCCAAATCACATGAAGGGAGGCAACACCCACAATTTGATTCTCAACCTGATAGACGAAAAATTCCCGGATCCGTTCATAAACATCATGCAGGGACAAGGGAATGAGTAAACCATCGGCTGCGTAGAGGTTTACCAGTTGTTGAATCGCTTTTCCTTCACTTACCTTGGGTCGGATAATCATCAGTCGTTCTCTCCCCTGATGCAGTATTCAATTCCGGTCTGCAACACATTCAGATTCAAAGATACAAGTCCCTGTTCCTGAGAATTCATGAGTAACCGGATACTTTGTTCAACTCTCTCCCTGGGCACAATTCTTGTCCTGAAGCACAACGCCCCCAGCATCACCATATTGGCCAGCCTCGTATACCCTGACGCTGCTTTGGCAATTTCCAGGGCAGGTAAAAAAAGCGCGTCCACATCCCGGCGGATCGATTGGGGGCCGACAGGAGTGATGCCAGCCAATAGGAATCCTCCGCTGACTACCGTATGAGCATATTTTTCCAGTGCCTGGCTGTTCATGGCGATTAAAATATCCGGCTTTTTCACCAGCGGAGAGCCAATATCCTCATCGGCGATAATAACCATGCAATCGGCTATCCCGCCGCGCATTTCCGCACCATAGGAGGGAATCCAGGTCACCTGCCTGCCGTCCAGCATGCCTGCTGTGGCCAATATCTTGCCCAGAAGAAGCACTCCCTGGCCACCGGAGCCTGAAATCAAAATCCTTTTCTCTTTCATCTGCAATTTCGATCTCTCTCTTTCGGTCTATCCCTTATAGACTCCGAGCGGAAACGTCCTGGTCATGGTATCCTCGATCCATTGATTCGCTTCGAGCGGAGTCATCTTCCAGTTGGTCGGGCAGGCGGAGAGAACCTCCACCAGGCTGAAACCCCGGTTTTCCATCTGCACCTGAAACGCCTTGCGGATAGCGTATCTGGCCTTTTTGATATGAACGGGATTATTGACTGCAACCCGTTCGATATAGGCAGGCCCATCCAGTGTGGCCAGAAGCTCGCAGACCCGCAGCGGGAAACCGTCCGTTCGCGGATCACGGCCCTGGGGCGTGGTTTTGGTTACCTGACCGGCTAAGGTTGTTGGTGCCATCTGGCCTCCGGTCATCCCGTAGGTAGCATTATTGACAAAAATAAACGTAACGTTTTCTCCCCGGTTGGCAGCATGGACAGTTTCAGCCATGCCGATCGAGGCCAGATCCCCGTCTCCCTGATAGCTGAAAATGATATTTTCCGGTCTTGCCCGCTTCATGCCGGTAACTGCTGCCGGAGGACGGCCATGTGCGACCTCGATCATATCGACGTTGAAATAGTCGGAGGCGAATACCGCACAGCCTACCGGAGCAACGCCAATGGTTTTTTCCCCGATAGCCAAAAAATCGATCGCTTCGGCAACCAGGCGATGGATGATTCCATGATGACATCCGGGGCAATACCGGAATGGTACATCTTTCAGCGATTTTGGCCGTGCAAAAACCTGATTCATGATTTTTTCCTGCCCTAACTGCCTCATGGAACCACGGGGTGAAGCTACCCGACCAGAGGTCTCTATTTTTTCAGTTTTAATAGATTATTCGTCAAATATCAAAGGATACTTTTCCGGTTCTTCCAGAGAATCTAATTCGATATCGATATCCAGTTCCTTCCAATGCATATGATTAGGTGAAAAAAATGTAACATGGAAAATTTTCTCCACTGGCAGGTTTTTGAACATGGGAAATTCTTTGAATGAAATAAAATATTCTGATCCTCGAATGAGTATCCATATTCCATTTTTATTGATATCAGTTACTTCACATTCTAAAGTGCCTGCTCCACAGTTCGATAAGCTCATATTGAGCCTCGCTTCTTTCATAGTAATACGTGAAATCCTGCCTGTCTGAAATGCTTGTCCGTAGCCAGTGCTTCTTTTAATCCATGAGCTTCCATAACAACAAATGATATACAATCAGTCAAACTCCACTCTTTATCAGAGCGGGCGCAATAAAGTGACAAACCCGCATCAAAAAGTGTCGTGGAAGCAGGAATAACTGTGACATCTTGACTATCCCGCAGTGTTGAAACTGTATCTTCGGCTTGTTTCCGAAAATGTAAGGCAGAAAGTCCATCAGCAACTTCAACTAATATATACTCCGTTGTTAGAAGGAGAATATGATTCCGGATCACTTCATCACGTCGGGAAATGGCTGTCTCATGCCACTTATCACCTTTATGCAATAAGGCGATCAGATAACTTGTATCGAGAAAATAAGTTTTATTCACCATTATCTTTCAAACCACGAGTATAACGGTCAAAGTTTTCTGATAAGTCTGCTGGTCCCATATCAGTAGATAATCGAGTGATAGCTTCCAATGGATGCATCTCTTTTCCACCAGATACATCTCCTTTTTCATCTGAAATCACTATTACCCACTCTGTATTAGGTTTAATATCTAAAAATTCTCTGGGCAGAAATACCTTTCCATCAAACGTTGCACGGAGCTTCTTTACCACTCTCGTTCCTCCAAACTTATTTTAATCCACGTTATGGCCTTGAGGTTCTTTAAATTTTTGAGTGAAACTTCAGCCTTCAACGTAAGTTATTTTAATATAAAAACCACACAAATTCAATTCACTTCCGAAAGAGCCTCCATCACCCGCAGGCAATGATGAAAAATCTCCTCATCGGAAAAGGTTCCCCCTCCCGGACGTCCATAGAAGAAAGTCTGGCAGCAGCCATTGACGGCCAGCCTTACATCCTCGATCATCTGACCGGTATTCATTTCAATGGTCAACACCCTGCCGATTTGCGCAGCCCTTGCTGCCAGGGCTGCCGAAGGGAAAGGATACAGGGTAACGGGCCGGAAGAGCCCAAGGGCGATACCCTGCTTTCTGGCCATACTCACTGCGGCTTTGCAGATTCTGGCCGACAGGCCGTAGGCGACCAGAAGGAGCCTGGCATCCTCAACCCGATATTCCTCATACCGGACCTCATGAGTTTGGATTTTCCGGTATTTTTTTTCCAGAAGCCAGTTGCGCTCTTCCAGCTCACCCTCTCCCAGGTAGAGTGATTTGATCACCCGCGGGGGACGGTTTCCGGCACCGGTTAAGGCCCAGGCTTTTTCCGGCAGATTCATTCGAGACCTGCGGCCAGCATCGAGAACCACAGGTTCCATCATCTGCCCCAAAACACCGTCAGCCAGGATCATCACCGGAATCCGATACAAATCCGCCAGGTCAAAAGCCACAAAGGTCAAATCGTGCATCTCCTGAACCGAGGCCGGGCCAAGGACAATAGTCCGGTAATCCCCATGCCCTCCTCCTCGGGTGGCCTGGAAATAGTCTCCCTGCGACCCTGAGATATTGCCGAGGCCAGGCCCTCCCCGGCAGATGTTCACAATGACCGCAGGCAGCTCCGCACCGGCCAGGTAGGAGATTCCCTCCTGCATCAGGCTGATGCCGGGGCTGGAAGAGGAGGTCATACTCCGGACACCTACAGCCGCAGCGCCAAAAACCATGCTGATGGCTGCCAGCTCACTCTCTGCCTGAACAAAGCATCCGCCCACCTCCGGCATCCTTCTGGCCATGTGGGCCGGAATTTCATTCTGCGGTGTAATCGGATAGCCGAAATAGTGACGGCAGCCAGCCAGAATAGCCCCCTCGGCAATGGCTTCGTTTCCGGCCATGAGGATTTTATTGGAACTTCCCGGTGTTGCCCTTATCCCTTCCATGTATTCACCTTTGTATTCACCGTTCCGGGCATTTTCACTGTACCCTCCTTCCCGGTCATTTGCTCTTGCCCTGAGATTTGGGGTTCCCACCTCCAAAGCTGACTTTCAGTATTTTGATCTGCTTTTCGCTCAGGGGCCCGGCCTGGTGCGTGTATCTTTCGATGTCAGGCTTCCCGGTATTGAGGGGTATCCATTCGCCCTTGCGTTTATCGAGAAATTGGAATTGGAGGATATCGTCAGCTATCGGTATTACCCCTGACCAGAATTGAATCCTGCCATTTTCGAAGGTAGATACCGGTATCTTTTCCCCTTTTTTGAGCAGTTGTATAGCCGCATTTCCATGACATTCCTGGCAGTCCCTTCCCTTCTTCATGATGTTATGGGTGAAATAAGGAGTATAGCTTACATAAGTCTTTTTGTCATGGACAAGAACCATGGCCGTGGCCGCAGTCACTTTTCCCTGATGATTTATCAGCATGAGCGGGTTTGAAGTGGGAATGAAGTTTCCGTTCTGGCTCCTGGTTTTCATGAATTCCGAAAAGTGGCAGTTATAGCAGGTCAGGACCGCTTTTACGTGGCAGGCATTACAATGAAGCTCTGTGCTTTTCTTGTGCCTCTTGTGTGCTCTGATTTCCGGGTCGAATCTGGGGCCTTTGGTCTTTTCCCCCACATGGCAGCTCTCACAGGATGTAGTGATAACTCCGGTATCCTGAAAGGATTGCCTGGCCACTCCATCACCATGAATATCCGGATCCTTATGACAGGTAATGCACGACATCCTGGCAGCGGTATGGACATCTTTGTTTTCATCGTTCTGACTGAGCTCGATGACCAGTTTCTCTTTGAGGTGGCATCCGAAACAGGTGGCGTTTTTTCGCGCCTCATTGGTGGAGAATCCCACTTTGCCTGTCTTATCCTTTGTCCCATGACACTGATCACAACTGCTGGCATGGCATTGGGTGCAACCCGCCTGCGTATAGGGAACTTTGGTCAAGGTCATAAAACCGTTTTTCCCCTCATACCAGTAGCGCATCCCCGCACCCGAAAAATGCAGGCTCTTCTGATAGTATGATGTCAGACCTGACTCAGCCTGGGCCTGGCCTGGGCAGGTCATGGACAGCAAGAGCAAGAAAGCACAGATATAGAACAATAAGCAGCCGGGCACGGTAGAGATTTTGCCTTTGATTTGATGCCTGAACTGATGATTGGTTCGATTTTTAACTTGATACTTGACCTGATTTTCAATCTGATACTTGACCTGTTTCCTGACCTCGTCCTTATCCTGTCTCATTGGGCCACCCCTTTCACTCGTGTAAGACTGCATTAAAAAGTGCGAAGACCATATGATAATTGCCAGCGATATCCAAATACTCGATTAATCCAGATGCATGAATCTTCCTTTGCAAGCTTCAGACGTTTTCCATCTTTGATGTTCTCCATCTTTGATGGGAACCTCCACTCTCTTCCATACGAGGCTCCCATACGGGGAGAACATCCCCTCCCCCTATCTCCCTTGAGGGGGAAGGTTGGATGGGGGTGATGGTTATTTTCACCCTCCTCGCTGAGAAAAAGAATATGGGGAACATCTGTGCAAGCTTATTTGGATTCCCTAAAAGTCCTCAGATCATCTATGATGTCTTTTGAATCACGGCGTGGAATATCAAGGGCATCTGCTTTTTTCAACACGCCAGATAGTTCATTCCATGCTGATAAGCTTTCCTTTTCCCTGTCTTCCTCTATAGTAACTTTGACCTTCTTCCCACTTAAGGATTGTGGAACCTTTACCGTAAGAGTCCCGTCCTCTTTTACAATGGCCTCAAATACCTTGTGTTGTATTCTATTATCTTCCCTTGGATTCATAATCTTACTCTTCTAACCAATTTCCTGGCAACTGATAATGATTACGCAGCCAGTTGAGATAAGGCGATAAATTTGAGTTTCCCCTATCCTTCAAAAGCAAATTCAGCTTCTGGCCCATCTCCTCTAAAAATTGCATGGTTCGCCGGTCATAATATCACTCACCGCAATTCCGGCAGATCAGAACTTTCACCGGGACATAAACGATATCATTATCAATTGGGAATTCTTCTTTTACCTCTGTCATTGAAATTTCATCTCCATGACAGATAACGCACCTCATGGTTTCCTTCTCCTTCAATACTCTCCTGTGACCTCTCCTTTACCGACAGCTTCATTTACCTCGTATTCAAATATTCGACCAAGTTGTTTATTTTCCATTTCAATTATCGCATGTCTTGTATATAGTATAGCATTAGACTCAAAACATTTCCTTACCTTCTGGATCCAGTTCAGAGGCAACCGCTCGTAAATCCTATAAAAATTCAGTAGCCTACTGATCCATTTTATTTGGCGCATAGCTCGTGATTCAATAGATGTCGATGTGGACATTTCATTTGAGCTTCTCAGCCCATTTTATTTTGCCCATTGCTCGACTCTTTTAAGGAGTTCTTCTGTAGTTAGTAACCTTCCATTCTCGGCATCTTTCAATCCCTCTAAGACTTGAGCGACAAAGTCTATTTCATACATGATATCCTCTAACGAACACTCGTCAGGTAATCGTTTTATAGTTTCAATGGTTACCTCTTTCAGTGATGCCATTCCAATACATCCCTTCTTAATGTTTAGGCTATCCGAATATTTCTTCAAGGGTCTTTGCCTGAGTATAGCAGCTTTTCAGCGATGGAACTGTAGTTGCATAGCATCCATCTTCATTCCTGCTCGATGAGAACGGTGAACATGTGGCATACGGATTTTAACAAGGATTTAAATAACTCGCAGTTATGCCCAACAAGCGGTGACATCATATTCAAATAACGTTTTTTTAGAATTGCGCTTTCTAATAGGTTTTATACAAACATTTTTAAATTTTAGAGCTTCTAACATGTCCCTGTAAATTTGTTCTACTGGAAGTTGTATGCCGTAAAAGCTTGAATTGCCCACTATATAATGAACCTTACTACCAGGAGACAGAACCATGATAACACTTTGAAGGTGATTCCAAATATCCTCAAAATATCTTGCTATATAATTGGCCATTAAATATCCATTCTTATTTCCAGAATCAGATATCTTATCAAGTAGGTGCACATAATATAATGGATAGTAACCTTTTGAACTCTTTTTCCATTTTGAAAGGCGGCTGGTAGCAATCCCCCACGTTCCGCCGATTGCTTCCCAATCCAACTCTCCAGCCTCTTTTCCTTCTTTCAGATATCCAAGCCAGTACATATATGGACGTAATTCGCGAATATAGGATATCCTATTTGGATAAGGGGGTGATGTAATGAGGAGATTATATTTTCCGGAAACATATTGTGCTACATTTCGAGAATCTCCATAAACCACTTCAGTCTTAGATGGTGGATTGTAATTTGCTGATTCCAGAATAATATCCAATTCTCGTAAAAACATCTCATCAAAGCCTTGCACGTTTGAGAATAAAGGCATCTGCCTTCTCTTGGTATCTTTGAAAGATATTGATTGGTGGTTAAAAGAAGCATTAGATATTTGAATTAACAATCGACAGAAAGCAATAAGAAGAAGGTTTTTCCCCTCGGATGCATGAGGATATTGATTTTCTATGGCCGATTTTAGATGACATAAATATTCAAGCTCCCTGGGTCCCCACCATCTATCAATAGCATGGATAGGAGGAGGAGTGCTTGCCGGGATAGCATGTGATGACATCAATTGAATAATTACCTTAGTACAGGTCGCCATAAATACGCGACCACATAGAAAACAAAAAGAGGTTCGGACATGGTAAAATATCCTTGGTACCAGAGAAGAGGTATCAAAAAAGGTCTGAAAGGAGTGATTATCATGCCAG
>JBFLZW010000054.1:0-70103 GCA_040755755.1 bacterium
CTGCTGATCCGTTACCATCCAAGCCCCCCTTTCTTAGCTATTGGCTTGGATAGTTTAACTCTTTTCTGCCCTCCCCGTGGGGAATTTTAATTGTCGCCGGTGGGGAATTTTAATTGTCGTCCATCAGCCCTCAATGGTAAAATAATTTCCATAGCCAGCGGTAAAGAAAATTCCACAGGTGGGAGATGAATCTGGTACAATTTCTCCTTGAATTTTTTAGCAAAGTATCAAGGAGGAATAGAAGAATAATGGTAGGAGTGGCTATGTACACAACCATTAAGACACTATGGGAATTGAGGAAGAGTAAGAGTGAAATTGCCCGGATAACCGGACATGATAGGAAGACAGTAAGTAAAGTAATCAAGAATATAGAAAGTGGGCATGAGGAACCGGCAAGGAAGGAGCAGCAGAGCATCATAGACCCTTATAAAGAGAAGATAGTACAGATGCTGGAGGAGGGGTTAAGTGGAGTAAGGGTACACGAGGAGATATCAGCCCGAGGGTTTAGCGGCAGCTATGAGGCAGTGAAGAAGTATATTTCAAAGCTCAAGAGGAGCGAGGATATTTTTGTACGGGTTCACACACCGGCGGGGCAGGAGGCGCAGGTAGATTTCGGCTACGTGGGCAAGATCAATGCGTTGGCCAGAAGGAGTTTGTTGTCCACGGTGTAAAATCGACACGATTTTGGATAGATTGGGAGGAGTATCCCAAATTGCAGTATCGTTGCCGTGAGTGTAAGCACTGGTGGACCGATTTGTCAGAGACGATATTTTGAGGGCACTCGCCTTCCTCTCTCACATTGGCTTGTAGCTTTGGATTTGTTCCGGCAGGGCAAGAGTGCTCTGGCAGTGGCCCAAGAGCTTGCTGTCAATCGCCATACAGCAGAGAGAATGCACCGGCTCTTGCAGGATGAGTTGTGGATAAATCGTCCTGGAGAGAAGCTTTCAGGGATAAGCGAATCGGATGAAGTATATATCATCTGCGGTGCTAAGGGAATCAAACAAAAAGATCGTGCTCCCCGTAAGAGAGGGCTCAAAAAGCGTGGACGAGGCACAGCGCAAACTGATAAGCCCCCTGTGATTGGGGTGGTGGAGCGAGACAGTGGGGAAATTCGCTTGGAGGTCTGCCCTAATGCAAATAAAGAGACTTGCCATGAAGTGATAGAAAAACATGGAGAGCCCGGCTCTACCCTGAACCCAGATGATTGGGGAGGGTACAATGGGCTTGAAGACAAAGGTATTAAGCACAAGACTGTTTGCCACAGCCAAGGGGAATATGCCAGAGATGATGATGGCGACGGAATCAACGAAGTACATGAAAACACTATGGAAGCTATCTGGTCACTCCTCCGCCAGTGTGGCTCCGATCATACCGAGGAGTCAGAAAGATGTACCTGTACTTGTATGTCAACTCCTTTGAATTCTTCCACAACATGAAACGACGAGTCTCCGATGTCCTTTATTCATTACTCCAAACTCTCTTGGCTCCTCACGGTATCTAGGCATGAGCGTTAATTTTCACAATTATGCAAACTTTTTCTTCCCTGCCAGCCACTTTTTCTTCCTGTGAAACGCAAGCCCAGCTAGCTGAACCGTCGCATGCGGATATTCAGCAGGAGTCCGACGGCTGCCATATTGGTAACCAGGGATGTTCCTCCATAGCTTAAAAATGGGAGTGGTATTCCGGTGACCGGCATAAGGCCGACGACCATACCGACATTGGTGATTACGTGGAAGGCGAACATGCTGATAACGCCCATGGCCATGATTGTGCCGAGCTGGTCCTTGGCATGGAGAGCGCAATCGATCCCTTTGAGGATGAGGAACAAAAAGAGTCCGATTACCACGATACAGCCGAGAAATCCCCATTCTTCCGCCAGCACGGAAAAAATGAAGTCTGTATGGTGCTGGGGAATGAACCGCAACTGGCTCTGGGTTCCGGCCAGGAACCCCCGCCCCAGCCCGCCTCCGGAGCCCACGGCAATTTTGGATTGCAGCACCTGATAGCCGATTCCCAGGGGATCGAGATTCGGTTTGGCGAAGCTCAGGATACGATTGACCTGGTAAGGTTTCAGATGTCGCCAGACAATCGGTATGGCCCCCAGACCGGAGCCCACCAGCAGGAACATCCACCGTAAGGGGACTTCGGCGACCAGAAGCATGATCATGAAAATCGGTAAAAGCATCAGGGCAGAGCCCAGGTCCGGCTGCTTGACAACCAGCACGAGGGGGATGCCGAGCAGGACAAGAAGGATGATCATCTCCCGCAGTCTGATGTCTTCGCTGTGATGACGGGACAGATAGCCGGACAGGATCAGAATCAGAATGATTTTGCTGAACTCCGAAGGCTGGATTGAAATACCCATAACGCTGATCCAGCGGTTGACACCAGCCCGGCTTCCTGCCCCTCCCGCCAGAAGATAGATTAAAAGGATGTTATCCACAATATAGAAAAATATCCCGTAGCGGATGATCTGGTGATAATCGATGCTGATGATTACCAAAAGGCCGGCCAGGGCAAGTATCGCCTGATAGATCTGCCGCTGGTACAGGCCCCGTAAGGCAGGATTGGGAGCGCTATGGGTGGCGCTGAAGATCAGGACTATCCCGCAGGTGACCAAAAGACAAACCGCTGTCAGCAAAGACCAGTCAAAATTAGTCAGCAACCGGCGATCAAACATTTCCCGAAACTCCCGCTTTCTTCTGTCCCGGAGCTCCTGCTTTTTCTTGTTCTGAAGCTCCTGGTTTTTCCCGTCTCGCAGCTCCTGCTTTTCCCTGTTCCGGAGCTTCCGCTTTTTCCTGCACTGAAGATTCTGCCTTATCCTGTCCCGGAATTCCTGCCTTTTCCTGTTGTATTCCGGACCGTTCCTGCTTCAATTGAAAGTACTTGAGAAAGACCTCTTTCGCCAGAGGCGCACAGGCAGCCCCCCCCTTGCCCCCATGTTCGACGAAGACAGCCAGGGCAATTTCAGGCTGTTCGAATGGAGCAAAGCCGCAAAACCAGGCATGATCTTTAAGCTCGTCCGGCACATCATCATCTTTTGCGGAGTTATCCCGCAGACTGATCATCTGGGCAGTCCCCGTCTTTCCAGCCACCTTGATGTCAGGGAGCGCGGCCCTGGCACCGGTGCCATACTCGTTAACCACGCCAAACAATCCCAACCGGACCACATCCAGCGATTTTTGGGAAATATTCAATTTCCGTATGACCAGCGGTGGAACTTTCTGGATAACTTCTCCCTGGGTGTTGAGGACCGAGAGTACCAGTTGAGGACAGTACAGGGTCCCTCCATTGGCTACGGTAGCCATAAGATTGGCTGCCTGGAGAGGAGTAACCGAGATGAACCCCTGGCCAATGGCCATGGACAGGGTATCCCCCGGATACCATTTCGTCTTGAGGGCTTTGAGCTTCCAGGCCGGGGTGGGAATAAACCCGGATTCTTCATTCTCAAGGAGAATGCCGCTCGTCTGCCCAAGGCCGAAGAGCTGGGCATAGTGGGCAATATTTTCCGCACCGATCTTGGCTCCTGCCTGGTAAAAAAAGACATTGCACGATCGGACTATTGCCTGGTGCAGGGAAATCCGGCCATGCCCTTCTTTTTTCCAGCACTTCCAGTTCCACCGCCCGATGCTTACACTTCCGCCGCAATAGAAGGCCGATGATTCATTCAGCGCCCCTGTTTCCAGACCGGCAAGGGATACGATAACCTTGAAAACGGAGCCGGGTGGATATTGGCTTTGAATGGCCCTGTTCTGCAAGGGATACAAAGGGTTATGAATGAGGTCGGACCACTCCTTCTGGCTGATGCCGGAGGCAAAGGAGTTGGGATTGAACGAGGGGCGACTGGCCATGACCAGGACCTCACCCGTTCGCGTGTCCAGGGCTACGATTGCTCCGGCTTTATCCGCCAGAAGCTCCTCGGCCAGCTTTTGCAGCTCAAGATCAATGGTCAGCACCAGGTTATCTCCCGCCTTCGGGGCCTCGTATCCGAGAACCTGCATCTCTCTTCCCCAGGCATCCACTTCGATCTGTTTTCCCCCATCCTGCCCGATAAGGAAGCGGTTACAGACTTTCTCCAAACCGAACTGGCCGATTTGATCCCCTGCATGGATATCTTTATAGATCTCCTGATGCAACTGGCGTTCGGATATCTCACCTACATAGCCAAGTACGTGGGCGGCCAGCTCATTTTCCGGGTAACTTCGGACCGTACCAACAGTCACGTTTACTCCGGGAAGGTTGAGCTTGTATTCCTCTATGGCGGCCAGTTCGAAAAAGGTAAGATCTTTTTTCAGGATGATCTCCTTATATGGCCCCCACCGGGGAGCGGCCTGAATTTTTTCCCGCAGTTTGGCCACAGGCATATTCAGTATCCGGCTCAGGGAATCGATTTCCTTATCCAGGTCCCCGGTATCTTCCAGAGTGATCGTGGCCTGATAGGATGGCCGGGTTGCACTTAAGATCCGCCGGTTCCGGTCATAGATAATGCCGCGGGGAGCAGTGATTCTGACCAGACGGATCCGGTTATTCTGGGAAAGCGCCAGGTACTTCTCTCCCTGGATGATCTGCATAAACAGGATACGGATGGTAATGGTGAAAAAGGCTACCAGAATGAATCCTGTCACCAGTATGACTCTCCGGAAAAGGTGCTCGTTCTTATCCTGGGTTAATTCGGTCATCCTCGAAAATCCACCTTTTATGAAGCAGGTTTATCGTCCAGAAAAGGATCGGGGCAAGGATCATATTATAAACAGCCTCCGGGAGAACCAGCTCCAGAATAGTCTCATGGATACCCCGGCTCAGATGAAAGACCTGCAGGACCACAAGAAAAAAGATACCCTCTAGCAGGGAGAAAAAAAAGACCATCAGCATCTGAACCACCGGGTTCTTGGTATTCAGCCTTCTTTCCGCTTTTTTGCAGAGATATCCGAACAGGGTCTTCGTCAGAGCGTTGCTTCCCAGGATACCGGCGGAAAGAACATCCTGCAGGAATCCCAGTAAAAAACCCAGGCAGGTGCCCACTTCCTCCTCCCATCGCAGGCTGATGTAACAGACAACAATCAGGACCAGGTCTGGTTTGATGCCGGAAATGACCAGAATATTGAGGGCGGTACTCTGGAAAAATACCGAAGCCAGGATAAGGACGAAGAAAAACAGGAAATTTTTCAGTGTCATACTTTCAAATCTCTGAGACCGCCTTATAATTCAGGAAAGGGCCGCTCTCCCCCTCGAAACGGCGGGGTGAGCATTCAGGGAGCTAGAATTTAGGGGTCCTCTTGATAATCAAGACCTCTTCGAGTCTTGAAATCTTTGCCTCCGGAATCACCTCAACATACTGGAAGAGGTCATAATTATTTTTTTGAACCTTGCTGACTACGCCGACCACCACTCCTTTCGGGAAAACACCTCCGATGCCGGAAGTAATGACCCGGTCTCCCCGCCTGATATCCAGATCCTTGCCGACATATTTGAGGATGCAGTAGTCCTTGCCACTGCCGGCAGCGATCCCTTCGGCGCGGTTTCTTTGAATCAGAACCGCCACGCTGCTATGGATATCGTTAATCAGTAATACTTTCGCGGTATGGTTGGTAACTTCCTGAACCTTGCCGACGATTCCGCCATAGGTGACAACCGGCATGTTTACCGCCACTCCATCCATACTGCCCTTATCCAGCAAAACGCTTTTGCACCAGTTGGTGGAGTCCTTACCGATAATCTGGGCGGAGAAGGTAGGCTCCTCGATTTCTTTGCGAAAATCGAGGAGCCGCCGCAGGCGCTGATTGGCCTGTACGGCTTCGATATATTGATTATTCAAACTTTTCAGGAACTCGATCTGCTGCCTGAGCTCCTTGTTTTCCTGCCGGACGCCTATCAGGGCAATATAGTCATACCAGATATATTTTACCCCCCGGACCATGGACACGGATACTTTATGGATTGAGGAAAACAGGGTGATGGTTGACCGGAGCAGAGAATTGGCTCTCTTGCCCTGAAAGCCCTGAAAGGTGATTAGGAAAAATGAAATCAAGAGGAAAAAAATCAGGAGAGAAAAGGAACGATGCTTATCCAGATTTAAATCCATGACCCAAAGATTCTCTTCTTTCCCGGACCCTTTAAGCGCCGGATCAATTTTCAAGATGATGATGCAGTCTCTTCAAGACGATTATGGACTTTTTCAGTTTACGAGCATTATAGGGAAATCTTCTTCAGCAGATCGAATTCGTCAAGGATTTTTCCAGCCCCCAGTACCACACAGGAGAGGGGATCTTCTGAATAAATTATCGGTAATTTTGTTTCTTCCCGCAGCAGGCAATCAAGCCCGGTCAACAGGGATCCTCCGCCAGCCAGAACGATTCCCCGATCAACGATATCAGCCGCCAATTCCGGAGGTGTGCGCTCCAGGGCCATTTTAACAATATCCACGATCGCTGAAATCGGCTCAGCCAGACAACTGCGGATTTCATCATCATTGATAACCAGCGTCTTGGGAACCCCCACCACCAGATCACGGCCCTTGACCTCCGTAGTCTTGGGCTCCGGCAGGGGATAAGCGGAACCGATGGCAATTTTTATCTGCTCGGCCGTGCTTTCACCTATCATAAGATTATATCGTCTTTTAATATGCTGAGCAATACACTCATCCATCTCATCCCCGCCGACCCGCACCGATCCCGTGTAAACAATGCCGGAAAGCGAGATCACCGCAACCTCGGTAGTCCCCCCTCCGATGTCGACCACCATATTGCCCGATGGCTCCTGAATCGGCAGACCTGCACCAATGGCCGCAGCCATGGGCTCCTCGATAATATAAATTTCCCTGGCGCCAGCCTGGAGAGCGGAGTCCCGGACAGCCCGCTTTTCCACCTGGGTGATGCCCGATGGAACACAAATGATCACTCGTGGACGGACGAGCGTTTTCCGATTATGCACTTTCCGAATGAAGTAGCGCAGCATGGCCTCGGCCATTTCGAAACTGGCGATAACTCCGTCTTTCATGGGGCGAATGGCTTCGATCCCTCCTGGTGTCCGGCCCAGCATCCTTTTGGCTTCCTTGCCGACAGCGATGACATTCTTGGTGTTCTTTTGAATAGCCACGACCGAGGGTTCGCTTAAAACCACACCTTTGCCCTTTACATACACACAGGTGTTTGCCGTACCAAGATCAACCGCCAGATCATTCGAAAACAGCCCAAACAGCGAGTCAAATATCATAATCTCTAGCTCCTCTTTATAGGACTCCTCTTACTACGAATGGCTGAAACATTTCATATTCTCTCCTACAGTCGCTTAAGCGATTAACCCCATTGATTAGAGAACTACTCCGGATAACATCAGGTGTGATATACATGGACATGAAAGCTAATTTTAGACGCCCCCCTGCTGATAAAAGGAATGTTTGTTTCAGTATATAAAAGTTCCCGATTTAAAAACAGTTACTAAGTTATTGTTTTGAGCTATCAAAAAATTTTTCTCATTCTAACAAAAACATTTCACCGAAGCAAGAGAAAAGAATGCCCCTTGAAAATATGCAGGACATGAGATATAATTAATTTATTTAATTTTTGGAAGAACTTAGATGACCTCTCAAGGCTCATGATCTGGAAGGAGAAAAAATTAAATGCTTAGTCTCATGCGAAAGAATGTAAAATCCTTTATGGTAAAAGCAATCATTATGCTCATAGTGCTGGCTTTCATCGGGACCATCTTCCTTGTCTGGGGGGTAGGCAGTGATAAGGCCAAAGATAAGGGAAGGGTCATTACGACTATTTTCGGCGAAGATGTCACCCATCTTGAGTACGTCACCGAATACCGCCAGCTCTATGAATATTATCAAAACCAGTTCAAAGATCACTGGTCACCGGAAATGGCTGAGCGGATGCAGCTCAAAAAAGCTGCCCTGGACAATGTGGTCAACCGCCGGCTCTTGACGCATGAGGCCATCAAGCAGGGAATCACGGTTCACGAGAAAGATGTTCTGGACAAGATTCAAAGCATGCCGATATTTCAGCAGAACGGGCATTTTGACCCACGGGTCTACGCGCAGGTTCTGGAATACGGAATGCACATGGATGCTGCCTCCTTCGAGGCTCAAATGAAAAAAAGCCTGCTGATCGACCGCCTGAGGGAGAGAGTCAGAGGCGGTATCAAGGTATCGCGGGCGGAGCTTCTGGATGCCTATACCCAGCAGAATGAAAAAGTACAGGCTGATTATGTCCTCTTCACTCCAGCCGCATTTATCCCTCAGATTACGGTTTCCACTGATGAGATCATCAGCTATTTCGAAAAAAACAAGCAGAAGTTCGAGCTTCCCCCGCAGCGGAAAATCCGCTACATTTATGTTGATTGTCAGAAGCTGAAGAATTCGTTAACCATTGACGAGGAATCGATCAAAAGGTATTATGAAAGCCACGAAACCCAATACCAACTGCCCAAACAGGTCCGGGCCCGGCACATTCTGATAAAGACCGATCCCACCGCTGACGCGGCCAAAAAAGAGGAAGCTAAAAAGCAGGCCGATGCCCTGTTGCAGAGAATCAGGGCTGGAGAAGACTTCGCCAAACTGGCTACGGAATTTTCCCAGGATCCGGGCAGTGCACAACAGGGTGGAGACCTTGGGTTCTTTGGCCAGGGCCGCATGACTCCCACCTTTGAAAAAGCGGCCTTTGCCCTGGAAAAAGGAGCAGTAAGCGAGGTTGTGGAATCTCCCTTTGGCTACCACATAATCAAGGTAGAAGACGTGCAGGAAGCGCGCACCAAGTCGGTCGAGGAAGTCAGAGGGCAGATCACTAACCAGTTGCTTGATGAAAAAGCCTGGGAAGCGGCTGAAAGTGAAGCCTATAATCTCGTCCGCAACTTCTATAAGGCTGGTAAATTGGAAGATGTAGCCGTCAAAGCGGGATATGCGATCGCTGATACCGAATTTAGCGAGGATGCGAAAATAGTACCGGGTATCGGGCACTCCGAAGATATAGTAAAAAGTGCTTTTGCCCTGAAAAAGGAAGATATCAGCATGCCGGTTCGAGCGAACGCAGGATATTATATCCTCCGGCTGGTCGAAGAGACCCCGGCGAGGGTCCCCGAATTGAACAAGGTCATGGATAAGGTGAGCCAGGCACTCCAGAAAGAAAAAGCCGAAGCCAGAGCCAAGGAAGCGGCTGAAGAACTGCGCACCAAGCTGCTGGCCACAAAAACTGACCTTGCCTCCCTGTCCCAGGGTTATCAGGTACCTGTTGTCGATAGCGGCGAGGTATCTCACAATGGATACATCAAGGGATTAGGACAGGATCAGGATCTTGCCAATGCCCTGTTCAGTCTGAAAGAGGGAGAACCAACTCCCGTACTGCAAACTAAAAAGGGAGTCTGTGTAGCGGTCCTGAAGAAACGGGTCGGAGTTGACCTCAACAAATTCGCTGAGGAAGAAAAAACACTTCGCGAGCAGGCGCTGCGGGCCAAAGAGCACCAAATGTTCCAGACCTGGCTTGAGCGGTTGAAAAAAGAGAATAATATTGTTATTGATTATAATCAGGTATGATACATTCTTTCTGCCGATAAGAATTACGTAGAGAAAAGCACAACACACAAGATTGTTTCCCCGCCCCTCTGGTCAATCAGAGCCATTGACCAGAGGGGTTTTTTGTATTACCCGCCGGAAGGAGAAACGAATGAGCTATAGAATCACGAGCAAGAGGATACTGACTCCCTCGATCGTTTTGCTGGAGCTTGAGCATCCACAACTGGCCAGAGCGGCCCGTCCCGGAAACTTCGTGGTAGTCAAGGTGGATGAATATGGAGAGAGAATCCCCCTGACCATAGTCGATCGCAATGAGAAGCAGGGCACGATTACGGTCATTTACCAGATTGTGGGGGCATCCACCCGCAAACTCGCTGCCTGTAACCAGGGCGACACAATCATGGACCTGGTGGGGCCTCTGGGGAAGCCTGCCCATATCTTCAAGGCCGGGACAGTAGTCTGTATCGGCGGCGGAGTCGGCGCAGCACCCGTTTTGCCAATCGCCAGGGCCATGCAGGCGATTGGAAACAGAGTTATCTCCATTATCGGGGCCAAGAGCAAAGATACCCTCATCCTGGAGGATGAAATGCGGGCTGTCTCTGACCGGCTCCTCGTGGCTACGGATGACGGATCGTATGGAGTCAAAGGTTTTGTGACCGATCTTCTGGCAGAGCTGATCAGCAGGGAAGAAAAAATCGACCTTGTGGTAGCCATCGGTCCGGTAGTGATGATGCGGGCTGTAGCGAACATGACCAAACAAGCCCATATTCCAACCGTGGTCAGCCTGAACTCCATCATGGTCGATGCTACCGGCATGTGCGGTGCCTGCCGGGTCAGCGTTGGCGACAAGACCCTGTTTGCCTGTGTCGAGGGGCCGGAATTCGATGGCCATCAGGTGGACTTCGACGAATTACTGAAACGGCAGGCCATGTATCGGCGGGAAGAAAACCGGGCGGAGTTTACCTATTCCTGTAAATGCAGGGAGCAGGAAGAGAAGGAAAAGGAGCGGGCGGCAAACCCCAGACCCAAGACCCGCGTCCCCATGCCGATGCAAAACCCGGCTGTACGGATCCACAATTTCGATTCCGTTGCTCTGGGCTACAGCCGGGAAGATGCCCTGCTGGAAGCCTCCCGCTGCCTGGAATGCAAAAAGAAGCCCTGCATCGAGGGCTGTCCGGTGGATGTCGATATTCCAGCCTTTATTCACTTCATCAAGGAAGGGGATTTTGCTGGTGCAATCAGAAAAATCAAGGAGAGAAACAGCCTTCCGGCTGTCTGTGGCCGGGTTTGCCCCCAGGAAAGCCAGTGTGAGGCCCACTGTACCCTGAACAAGAAAGGACAGCCGATAGCCATCGGCAGGCTGGAACGGTTTGTGGCAGATTACGAGTATGCGCACAGCAGCCCACAGCCTCATGTGCCTGTCGTCCGCACCGGCAAAAAAATAGCCATCATCGGATCCGGCCCCGCCGGTCTGACCGCCGCTTCTGAACTGGCCAGAATGGGTCATGAAGTCACGGTCTTTGAGGCACTCCACAAGGCCGGAGGGGTATTGATCTATGGCATCCCGGAATTTCGCCTTCCGAAAAGCATTGTCCAGCGGGAAATCGATTATGTCAAAGAACTGGGGGTAACGATCAAGACCAACCACGTCGTCGGCAAGCTGGTTACGGTCGATGAATTACGGCAGCAGGGATTTGAGGCGGTCTTTATCGGCACCGGAGCAGGGCTGCCATCCTTTATGAACATCCCCGGTGAGAACCTGAACGGTGTCTACACAGCCAACGAGTTTCTGACCCGCGCCAACCTGATGAAAGCCTATCTCTTCCCCGACTACGATACTCCGATCAGAATCGGGCAGGAGGTGGCCGTAATCGGAGGGGGAAACGTGGCTATGGATTCGGCTCGGGTCGCCCTCAGACTGGGAGCGGAAAAGGTCTTCATCGTCTACCGAAGATCGATGGAGGAGTTGCCAGCCCGGCGTGAAGAAGTCGAAAATGCCCTCGAAGAGGGAATCGAATTTATGCTCCTGGCCGCTCCTACCCGAATTCTGGCCAATGGCTGCGGCTGGGTGAAAGGGATGGAGTGCATCAGGATGGAGCTTGGTGAGGCTGACCAGTCAGGCCGAAAAAGGCCAGTCCCCGTTTCCGGCTCGGAATTTATCCTGAACGTCCAGACAGTTGTCGTGGCTATCGGCCAGGGACCAAACCTTCTTCTGACTGCAACTATGCCTGATCTGGCCCTGAACAAAAAAAGAAACATCATGGCCGATGAACAGACCGGAGCCACGAACCTGCCCGGCATCTATGCCGGTGGCGACATCGTGACCGGAGCAGCCACCGTGATCAAGGCCATGGGCGCAGGGAAAAAGGCTGCCCAGGCTATCGACAGGTATTTACAGGGCAGATGAGGAAGCATGGCAGCATGTCAGCAAAGGCAGGTTCATTTATCTTGACAATGTTAAGTTAGAAAAGCCGCCTTGATGATACTGAATTGCCTTGGTAATAATTGTATTTATCCCCATGATTGTGGGAAATACTAATCGTGAGAGCATACCCGTAGAGGAACCTCTCCGACTGAGGGATAGCTGAAATCAAAGGTATCTTCAAGGAAAAATTCACCATCTTAAAAGGTCAATTTGTAATGTAACATTGTCAAGATAATAAAGAGTATTTTTACCGTGAAAATATTGGGGGACCAAGGGCAAACTCTTCCCTTCCCGTCAACCTGCCGGTTTACAGGCTGGATTGCAGCCTACGGAGAGTGGGGTTAACTCATTAATTTACCTGTGCTTGTACAGGCCAATAGCCATACTTCTTCAGTGCGTTCTGGGGACCCCAACGACAGTTATGGCAAGTGTAGATGACATCTTAAGTAAGGTTGATGAAACAGCAGAGCTTGAAATCCTTAGATATGCTGCCCAATATCGGAAGTCTGGGTATTATCTTGACAAGCGAATGAGGGGATATTCTCATGATTCGGAGAATATCGAAAGCGGTAGAAAAATAAGGGGATGGACCTTGATGATCCATCCCCTTGCGGGTTATTAGTATAGCGAGTAAAAGCTCCTCGTCCAGACGGGATTGCTGAATTACCTGAAGTGCCGCATTAAGGTATTAATGAAGCAGCCTCCGTTATCGCTGTCATTATCGACATTGATTAACGCAATCTCTTTTTCAGCAAGCCCGCTGTAGTTTACATCTTGCGATGTTACTGCTAAGGTAATCTTATAAGCTATGTTGCCATCATCCCGGTCATCATTGACACCGGTTACGGTAACGGTCTTGGGAGTGTTCCAGTCAACTCCAGAAAAGTCAATGCTGTCAGGCGATACGGTGCCTTCTGTGGTATCGGAGCTGGTAATTCTTACCGTTACCGTAGTCGTTGGCTGTGTGCTCAAGGAAACGGTAAAAGTTGCCTTCCCCTTATCCTCGGTCGTGTTCCCGCTTATTGCACTCACCAATAAACCATAATCATTATCATTGTTGATTACCGTTACATCGGCAGGATTGATGCCGTTGTAGGCTGTATCATTGGACTGTGCTGCCGCGGTGATTATCGTATAAGTAATGGGGCCATCAATAATACCATCATCGACTCCGGTTATGGTCACTGCTTGTGGAATATTCCAGTTATCAGGAGTAAAGGTAAGGGTAGCAGCAGATATGATCCCTTCTGTGGTATCGGAACTGGTCAGCGCAATAGTAACATCCTCAGTCGGCTGAGTATTGAGAACAACGTTAAATGTAGCCTCGGCCCCTGCCTCTGAGGTTGTTGGTCCGCTGGTGGGGCTGACTGTTATGCCCGGCGTGTCATTGTCAGTGTTGGTGATTGATACCGTAGACGTGACAGTATCGTAGCCCCCTCCTGATGCTGTTGCGGTAACCGTATAGGTTATTGCACCATCAATAATGCTATCATCGGCTCCAGTTACAGTTACGGTCTGGGCCTGATCCCAGTTGGCAGGAGTGAAGGTAAGGCTGGTAGCCGATAATGACCCCTCTGTCGCATCGACACCGGTGAAAGCCACTGTAACATCAGCCGTCGGTTCGGCAGCCAATTGCACTGTAAAGGTAGCCGTGTTCCCTGCACCCGCTGCCTCTGTTGTGGTTACATTGGTGGGATTGATCGTTATGGCTGGGGTTTCATTGTCGTTATTGGTCACTGATACTGTGGCCGTAAGCCCCTCGTAGTCTCCTCCGGCCGCTGTTGCCGTAATCGTGTAAGCTACAGCACCATCAGTAACACTATCATCGGCTCCAGTTACAGTTACGGTCTGAGCCTGATCCCAGTTGGCAGGAGTGAAGGTAAGGCTGGTAGCCGATAATGATCCCTCGGTTGCATCGACACCGCTGAAATTCACGGTAACCTCAGCCGTTGGCACGGTAGTTAAGCGCACGGTGAAAGTATCCGTGTTATCCTCGCCCGCTGCTTCACTTGTAGTAACACTGGTGGGATTGACCGTTATGGCTGGCGTGTCATCATCGGTGTTGGTGACTGATACTGTGGCCGTAAGCCCCGTGTAGTCGCCGCCGGATGCTGTCGCCGTAATCGTGTAAGATGCATTGCCGTCATCGTCATTATCATCCACTCCAGTTATGATTACCTCCTGCGTCTGGCTCCAGTTGGCAGGAGTAAAGGTAAGGCTGGCAGTCGATAATGACCCTTCAGTCGCGTCGAGTCCGGTGAGAGCTACCGTAACATCAGCCGTTGGCTCACTTGCTAAACGCATGGTGAAGGTAGCCGTGTGATTTGCGCCAGTTGCCTCCGTAGTTGACACCCCGGTGGGATCGACCGTTATCCCTTTCGTATCATCATCGGTATTGGTGACAGATACTGTAGCCGTAAGACCCTGATAGTCGCCACCGGCTGCTGTCGCTGTAATCGTGTAAGTTTGATCATCATCATCAACAGATTCATCGACTCCGGTAATAGTTACATCCTGAGTCTGGCTCCAGGTGGCAGGAGTGAAGGTAAGGCTGGCGGTCGATAACGACCCTTCAGTCGCATCGAGTCCGGTGAGAGCTACCGTGACTTCATCCGTAGGCTGGGTGGCCAGACGCACGGTAAAGGTAGCCGTGTGATTTCCCCCTGCTGCTTCTGTTGTGGTCACACCGGTAGAACTGACTATTAAGGCTGGTACTTCATTATCAGTATTGGTTATTGACAACGTGGCCGTAACACCATTGTAGACTCCTGCGGCTGCCGCTGTTGCCGTGACCGGGTAAGTTATATCACCATCATCATCAGTATCATCTAATCCGGTTACGGTTATGGTCTGAGGAGTGCTCCAGTCGGCAGGAGTGAAGGTAAGGCTGGCATCAGATAATGACCCCTCTGTCGTGTCGACCCCGCTAAAAGTAACGGTAATATCCTCTGCTGGCTCGGTAGATAACCGTACGGTGAAAGTGGCCGCGCCTCCTGCTTCCGTTGTGGTCACACTGGGTGGATTTATCGTTATACCGGGTGTTTCATCATCGGTATTGGCTACTGACACAGCCGTAGTAACACCATTGTAGCCACCTCCGGATGCCTGTGCCGTGATCGTGTAAGGTTGACTGCCATCAGCAATATCATCATTCAATCCGGTTATGGTTACAGTCTGAGTCTGGTTCCAGTTACCGGTGGTAAAGGTAAGGCTGGCAGATGATAATGATCCCTCTGTTGCATCAACATTAACGAACGTAACAGTGACATTGTCCGTTGGCGCAGTAGCCAAGCGTACCGTGAAATCAGCCGTGCCTCCTGCCTCTGTTGTGGTCACACTAGTTGGATTTACTATTAAACCTGCATCGTCATTCGTATTGGTTACTGACATCGTGGCAATTATGCCATCATAGCCTCCACCGGCTGCCGTAGCAGTAATTGTGTAGGTTATATCACCATCAGCAACGTCATCATTAACTCCGGTTACGGTTATCTCCTGGTTCTGGTCCCAATTATCCGTAGTAAAGGTAAGACTGGCAGTCGATAATGAACCTTCTGTTGCATCGACACCGCTGAGAGTTACCGTAACATCAGCCGTGGGCGCGGTCTCTAAGTGTACCAAGAAAGTACCTGTCCCCCCTGCCTCTGTTGTAGTCACACTTGCAGGATTAATTATTATACTCTGGGCTATTGCATAGCTTTGAAAACCTAAAAACAGAGCAAAAAACAATACAACTCCAATTATTGACTTTAGCGACTTCATTCTAACCTAACCTCCTGTACAACTTACTTTACTGTCCAAATTTTAGGATCAATTGTTTTCCCAGGAAATTTACCCTCGATTCTCTTAATCTCACAGCGAAAAGGAACACTGATAATGAAGACTGCGGAGTGCCTTTACCTTTCTCAGGAGGGTTTGTTTCCGTCTGAGGTTACCGCTTCTCATTCGTCGGTCATAATCAATGACCGGATGGCGGAGATAGACACAGTGGAAAAGGATAAAATTCCAGGCGAACGGTTTCCAGGATTAAAAATAAAGTATATACCATGTTCTTCGGCTGAAAATCAGAAGGTCTTTTAAGACCTTGAGTAATGAGTCAGCACAATGGCGTTGGGCACCATGAGCGCTACTCACCGTGTGATAAATTACTACAGTTCTGATGGCCTGTCGTAAGGTGGGAAATCAAAGATGTTAAGCAGGCGCTCTTATTCATTTTTATCCGACAAAAATCACCGATTTTATTAAGATCTTATTTAATTCATAATATGGATATAAAGTCAATATATATTAATAAGCATGAATCATGCCAGCTTTAGCCTTTGACTTTATAAAATAATTATTCAACATTTTCAATAGGATAATCTCAGAGAAACAAACGCTCAGAGAGATGGTCGGATAAAAAAGTCACATGGTTATGAATTTGATTTCACAAATTTGTTTTCCATAAGTCAACTCTTTACTTGGTAAATACCGGTGTATTGTAATATAATGTGGAATAAAATTCAACACATAAATAGTATGAACTAATCAAATTTCAACTTATCAACTCATCATTCTTCAATCCCGCCTGGAAGCAGCGGTCATTGCTGACATCTCTTCGTGCTGCAGGCTACCCTCGGCAGTGCAGACAGGTGTTGTCGTCAGATGCATTTCACTCTCTGGAGACAAGGTCATGAACTGAATACTCCCTGCCAGCCCCTCGCTCGATCTCTCTTCCCCGAAGTGGGCGAGGGAGAAGCTGACAGCGTAGCCCTTTATGGAGGGTGTTCCCCGTTATGACCTGTCCCTCATCAATGATAATAGGTACTCACACATCGAATATGTGTATGCGAATCCAACAAAATTGTCGAATCTCGCTATCCTTCTTCCTCCACTTTTGTCGCTTTTGGCACCATTCTAACCAGATTCACCGTTGCCGGAAACTCCTGTGCAACGGTGCCCACCAATAATTTTTGTTCCTGCCACGCGGTATAACCTGGGGTCGTGGGGTCGGGCAATCCAGAAAGTTGTATTAATATCCGGACAAAAGGCATTGCTCAAAGTTGGCATGCAGTATGCAATTACTAGAGGCAGATTCACTGATGAGCATCAGGAGCAGGAAAAAATCCCTGCTCCAGGGACCAGTCTCAGGAACTATTTAAGGTATGGAACCGTAGAGAACGACATGGAACAGTCAAGTAAGAGCAT
Source organism: bacterium (assembly GCA_040755755.1). Classification (NCBI taxonomy): domain Bacteria; species bacterium. The sequence continues at coordinate 17,124 of JBFLZW010000054.1, forward strand.
GGTAAGAAGGAAAGCAAAGCAACAACTCATTCCTAAAAACAAAAAGAAAGGAGATTTGCCTATGAGAGTAAAAAAAGCTTTTTGGTACCCGCTGCTTATCTTTTTCGTATCTTTCACCTTGGGAACTGCCGTTACAAGTTACGCCTCTTTGCAAGAGAATAACCGCCGTGAAAGTACTGTGTCTGAGTCTGACCGTGGAAAAGCAAATGAGGTTGACCATCCTCAATCATATATTAGAAGTCTGGACGGGCATCCTGATTTGCTGCGATGGAGTATCGAAGTCGATGATAAACCCTTTCAGGTTACAATCAACAGAGATAAGGAAACCATTACCATTGAGGGGGAGGCGGAAGACCGGGATCAGAAAGATAAAGTTGAGCACGTCATCAGGTTGCGGGCACCCAATGGTTTCAGGATTATTAATGAGATTAAAATAACTCGGAATTTCGAGAGAGAGAGGGGGTGAGGAGCGTGAAATAAAAAAATGCCGGGGGGCGGAATCGAACCGTCGACACAGGGATTTTCAGTCCCTTGCTCTACCGACTGAGCTACCCCGGCATTTTTATTCGAGGATCATTGATATTCGGTATTGTAATGCTCAACGCTTGCAGCGTCAATGACATCTAAGTTTAAGCAATATATCATGGAGGCCGCAGGCTGTCAACAAAATTGAAACATCCCTGGGAAATTTTTACCTTTCTCGTGCTTCTTCCACCTCTTAGAACATGAGCTGCAGCGATAGGGAGATAGTAGTGTTGCTGTCCCCATCGGCCAGCCGCAAGCCGTGTATCTCTTCCCTCACCAGTTCTTGAAATTGGGCAGATTCTTGCAATATCCAGAATTCCCGGCAAAAATTTACCGCTATCAGCCAGGATGAAGACCATGCATATTCCAGACCCATGAGGAATTGACGTTGTTTTTTTATTACCTCTCCCCTTGACCATCCGCGTTCATAGTCGATCGCGGGCCGGATCCGGAGCCCAGCCAGCGGCTCCCACTCAAGGGACAGGGAGGTGTCGTCGGCATCGGTGCCCATATGGTGTCCCATGATTCTGTCGTGAGATGAATAGGCCAGCCCTTCACGGCTGGCAGCATGGGTATACCAGGCTGCGGGGTTGCTGCCTGCATGCGTGCTGGCATATTCGGCGCGAAAGCGAAGCTGCCGGAGGGGTCCCAGGCTGGGCAGGAATATCCCGGCAAGGTGTGCCCAGTTTGAGGGGCAAAGGTGCGCTTCATCCTCGCCTGCATGCTCACCGTAGAGGGTCAGGGCTTGAAAATCCAGGGGAAGGGTAATCCTCCAGTTGACTCCCATCTGCTGATTGCCTGGTCCGCCGGCGCGATTTTCGTGTCTGGCCAGAAGAGCATCAGGAAAATCATTCCCACGCCGAAAAAGGAAGGTGCGGATGAGGCCGCATTCAAAGCGGGGGTTAATCTTCAAAGATATGGCCAGGCCGGAGAATTTCGGTTTGTGGATATCCGGATGGGAGAGCTTCTCTTCATCCTGGGCAGAGTTATTATCTTCATCATATGGCCGGTCTTTTTCCAGTTCGGCATAGAAAAAGGAAAACCGTGCCAGCCCAAGAGGCTGCAAAATCGAGGGAAGCACGAAGGGTGCTCTGCTGCTCAGGCAAATGAGTTTGAAGGGCCTGGCATTATTGGTCAATTGGAGAGTCCCGTGTGTCCCCTGGCCCCACCAGAGTGACTCCTTGCCGATGGTTATACGGAAATGACTCACCGTGGACTGCATATAACCCCGGGTGAATTCAAACCTGCTGGAGCAGACATGATGGCTCTGAATGCCGCTCTCACCCTGATCATCGTCATGGTCGCTATGATGCCCGATCGACCAGAAAGGCTGCACAAAAAATCCCAGACGGTTCCAGATCTGCCCCCGGAATTCCCAGTCGAGCAGCACCTGCCTCCCTCCGCTGCCCGGTCCCTGCATATCGAAGCTGCTGCCCCGATCCCGCCCGTAATCGTTTTCTGCTGCTGTAAAAATATCCTGATGGCGACAGGTAATCCTGATGCTTTCGATCGGCTTCAGGAAACTTTGCCCCGGAGAGAGACCCTCGTGGAAGGCAATCTCCTGCCGGAAGGCATGTCTGAGGCCGGCCAGAGTCGAAATGACGAGTGGTCCTGGTATGAGGCCGTGCATCCTGGCATTTTTCTCTCCCTCCAGAACGAGAATGGCTGCCTCATCACGGGATATCGGTCTGATCCCGGCTGAGAAAGAAGGCAGATAACCAAGTGCGGCCAGCCATTCAAGATCTGCAAAGGTCCCAGAACCGAGGGGAACATTGGTCTGGGCTGAGAGGGGGCCCGAAAGGGCAGCGGACAGCAGGATAAAAAATACCGGCACCAGCCGGATCCTTGCCAGGACTTTCCTTTTCATGACTCTCCTTGAGAATCAACAGGCAGCATCGGCCTTTTTCAATAAGCGCCCATAATTACCCCAGCCCCAAGCGCGGTCTGATAGAAAACCTGGCTCCAGTCAAGCACATTCTTTTTCAGGGCCAGGCTCTTCAGCCGGGGAGGGACAACAACGGTGTCTCCCGGCTCAAGGCAGGCAGCGGCGGTTTTGGGCGAAATAAAAGACTTTTCCTCAGCGCTCCAGTGCAGGTTGATGAACCGGGAGGTACAGTCTTTACCCACGATGGATCCATCCGCCTTAATGATATAAATATTGTCCTCTTCAGCATTGGCCGTCAGCCCGCCTGCCTTTTGCAGGTAGTATTCTGCCCGGCGATTGGGTACGTAGACGATGGTCGTAGGGTTATAAACCTCACCAAGAACGGTGACGGTCGAAGGTTTCCGGGGAACGTAGAGGGTATCGCCGTCTTCCAGTTCGATGTCAGCCGCAGAACCCCGGAATTTTTCGATCGGGGAAAGCTCGATAATGACCCGGCCGGTGGCCTGAGATTCCCTCAGCTTGCTGAGGAGCTGGTTTTCAATGCTCAGGGATTTTTCGATTCTCTGGCCGTCATCCTTGGGAGAGAGAGACTCTTCGGCAGCCCTGGAAGAAGAAAAGAGCGTTTCTCTCTGAAGATCGAGGATATAGCGGCCAAGCCGCTCCTGTTGCATTTTCTGAATCGACTGGCGGGTAAAGAAAGCGCCGCGCAGGTAAGCGAATTCCGTGTAGCCTCCGGCCTTGCTCAGGATGGAAGAGAGGCGCTCTCCCCGCTGAATGATGAACCTGCCGGGGTGGCGGACCTCCCCGCTCAGAGTGACCATATTGAGGTTAAGCCTGATGAGATCGCCATCCTCGAGAGGATCGTCCGGAGCAACTGGTTTTGGCACGGGCATTTTCCCGTCAGCCAGTCTGATGCGCTCAACTCCGGGCACACCCCACCTCCCGCCCAAAAAAGTTCCCCCTGCCAGGTCCATGAGCTGAGCAACGGTCGATGAAGCGGTCTGCTCATAAATCCCCGGCCTTTTCACCGGCCCGGTAATAGCCACCACCGGCCCCAGGGGAGGAACGAAAATGGTATCCCCATCTTCCAGGGGCTTGTCTTGACTTCGATCCCCATTCAGGAGAAAATGATAGAGATCGACCACCTCGGGGGTGGCTGCATTTTGCCTGATTCGTCTGATCGCCCGCAGCGTCCCGGTTTTGGTGGGGCCTCCGCACTGGAAGAGGGCATGGTAAATGGTTGCCAGGGGAGAGAGGAGGTAAGTGCCGGGCTTTTTGACCTCACCGGCTATGATCACCTGGATCGAGCGCAGCCTGCCGAGCGAGGCATCGAGCTTGAATTGGGTATAAACCCGTGAGAACTGCTGAACGAGAAATTCTTTCAACTCGCCCAGTCTCAATCCGGACACGGAAAGTACACCGAGCTTGGGAATAATGATCTGGCCATTCTGGTCAACCGTTACCTGAAAGGAATTCTCCACCAGCCCCCACAGGTAGATGGACAGCTCATCTCCCGGGCCGATGATATAGTTTAAGCCTACCGGCGCTCTGGCAGGCGGGGCAAAACCGGAAGCAGCAGAGCGAAAGATGGAATAGCCGAATTGCTCCAATTGTTCATGGGCCTGGGAGGAGAAGAACCGTTCGATGCAGGACTGCTCTTTCGGAGCATGGTCCTGAAGGCGGTCCAGCACCTCGGTGCGGGTCCGGTCTTCGGCCATTTGCCGCTGCATCTGCGAAATGTCCTGGATAGTCATTTCCCAGCCATTCACACCGCCGCCTGCCGGGTTCTGGGAAGGTGACAGTTGCCAGGAGGGGCTGTTAGAAGGCCCCGGCGTGGAGGGGGAAGCAGGAGAAGCGGTCGATGCTGCCTGCTGAGCCGCAGCCTGCACCGGCAAAAGCAGGAGGAGAAGGGTAACCCCCGTAACCAGGAGAAGGATAAGCGAGTATCTTCCAACGTCTCGTAAGTTTGCGCTCATGATTGCCAGACAAAAAAGGACAGTGAATTTTACTCGTAAGAATACCGAATAAACCCGAAATACTGTATCATATACTTTCGGCAGAAATAAGGAGAACCCTATGACTGATTTCATTCAGGTTTTCATTACGGCTTCAAGCCGCGAAGAAGGACAGCGCATCGTGGATGCTCTGGTGAAGAGCCGTCTTATTGCCTGCGGTCAGGTTGCGGGTCCGATCCAGAGCACCTACTGGTGGCAGGGCAGCATCGAGAGCAGCACAGAGTGGCTGTGCCTGGCAAAATCCCGGGAAGATAAATTTGCCGGGATCGTCAGCCTGGTAAAGGAACTGCACTCGTATCAGGTTCCGGAGATCATCGCCATGCCTCTTGCTGGCGTCAGCGATGACTATGCGCAGTGGATGAGGGAAGAGTTGAGGAATTGAGGAACTGTCCATAAGTTCCCCAAATATTCCCTATTTTCCTTATAACTACAGCATGCTCTGTAAAAAGAACACAAGACCTGCTTTCACTTCCCCGCCAGGCCACGAACCGTATCGACCAGATGCTCGATGTCATCGGTTTCGAGCAGGCAATCCTGGCCGAGGTAGAGATACCCCCGCGGGGCTTTATATCCCTGCTGCTGCAGCATCTGGAGCATCTGGGGATGCTGGTCCAGCTCAAGCAGTTTGATGATTTTGCGCGGCTCGGAAAGGGCGAATGCCTTCCCGAGAAAGTGCCGGGTTGTCTGATCTGTCTGTCTGCCAAGAATAATGACCAGCACGGCGGGTTGCAGCAGCAGGTAGCAGGCCAGGGCATAGTGGGAAGCAAAGATTCCGTAGCGGGGGAAATCCTGACTGAAAAAAGCCAGGGTGTGGCGGGCTATGGCCAGATATTCCGGGTTCTGATCCAGAATGCCGAGCTTGAGGAAGAACTCCGCAGCCAGGGCATTATCCAGGATGGGTTTAATCCGCTCCCGCAACCGGCCGCAGGGTTTATCGGTATCCGTCCGGTCCCAGAAACCTCCCTGCTCATCGGAGAAATTGCGGTGGATGAGCTGTGCCAGCAGGGATGCGGAAGAAAGATATGCTTCCTCGCCGAGAATCTGATAGGTGTCCAGCAGCGCTCTGGCCATGTATATCTGGTCCGCCAGAAGCCGGAAGGAGGTATCGGGAGGGAATCCGGCTGCATGCAGCATCCCGGCGTCTTGAGTGAAGCAGTGCTGCCAGAGAAAAGCCAGCGTTTTTCTGGCCCGCTCAAGATAGCTCTCTTCCTCAAAGACTGCCGAAGCTTTCAGGAAGGCGGAAACAGCCAGAGCGTTCCAATCGGTATAAATAGTTTTCTGAGGGGAAGGCGGGGGGAAAAACTTTCGTTCCGCACGGCTGAGGCGGTAGTATTCCTCATCCGCCCGCTGACTTGGGAAAAAAACGGACCGGCCCGGATCGTACAGATGGGTATCGAGGTAGCGGGCGACAGACCGGGCAATGTCCCGATATTTCTCCTGACCGCACACCAGCCAGCCATCAAGGTAATTGTGCAGCAGCCAGGCATTATCGACCAGCATCTTCTCGGTCTGAGGTGCGCTCCAGTCCCGCTTTTGCGCCAGGCGGAAAAACCCTCCTTCTTCCCGGTCAAAAAGCTCTCCTTCGGCCATTCCGTCAAGGGTCCTGGTGGCAATTTCCTCCATCGTGGAGTCAGAAAAAAGCCGGGCAGCACAAAGAGCAAGCTCTATGGCTTCATAGTGGGGGAATTTCGGCTCCCGGCCAAAGCCGCCGTAAATCGGATCGAAATCCGCTGACAGGAATTCCAGTACCTTGTGGACAATATCGAGTGAGAGCCCGGTTTCCTCTGTCGTCCTGTCGCCGACATGGTGACTTGCCCGTTTCTTTGCCTGCCTGAGGCGGCTGCGCAGCTCCTTCCTGTGCTCTCGGTAGAGAAGAAGACAATGGGTCAGCAGTTTTTTGAGATCTTCCCGGTTGAGAAACGTGCCTCCGGTAATTATCTCTCCATCAGGAGTGAGGATGGCGATACTTGGCCAGCCGCCCATAGTATAGCGCAGATTGATATCCGGCCGCTCATCGGAATCGACCCGAAGAGGGATGAAGTATCGGTTGATCAGAAGGCAAATCTGCGGATCGGTGAGGCTTTCACTCTCAAGCCTGCGGCACCATTGACACCAGGGGGCCTGAAGATACAAAAAAACGGGTTTGTCCTCGGACTTGGCCTGAGCAAAAAGGTCATTGGACCATGCCTGCCAGGAAATGCTGTCGGCGGCTCGCTTCTCCATGTCTTTTCGCTTTACGGGAGCAGGGATTGCCGCAGAACGAGAGCCGCTTCCTTGGCAAAATAGGTGAGGATGATATCCGCTCCGGCGCGCTTCAGTGAGGTCAGAACCTCCATCATGGTTTTCGTCCCGTCGATCCATCCATTCCGGGCGGCAGCCTTGATCATGGAATACTCCCCGCTGACGTTATAGGCTGCAACGGGTACGGAAAACCGGGTCTTGACCCGATAGATGATATCCAGGTAGCTTAACCCTGGCTTAACCATGATAATATCCGCTCCCTCCTCAATGTCGAGAGCGCATTCCCGCAATGCTTCCTGAGCGTTGGCCACGTCCATCTGGTAAGCGCGCCGGTCGCCGAACTGGGGTGTTGACTCCGCTGCCTCACGAAACGGGCCATAGAAGGATGATGCATATTTGGCCGCATAGGACATAATCGGCACCTGGCTGTATCCCCGCTCATCCAGTGCCCTGCGGATAGCGCCGATCCTCCCGTCCATCATATCGGAAGGGGCCACCATGTCAGCTCCGGCATCCACATGGGATGCGGCAATCTGGGCCAGGAATTCCAGGGTCCGGTCGTTGTCAACCTGGCCGTTCTTGATGATGCCGCAATGCCCGTGACTGGTGTATTCACACATGCAGATATCGGTAATGACCACAAGCTCGGGGAAACGGCCCTTGATGGCCCGCACAGCTCGCTGAACGACTCCTTCCGGGTCATAGCTTTCAGTCCCGAAGTCATCCTTTCTCTGCGGAAGGCCAAAGAGGAGAATGCCGGGAATCTGCAAGTCGCGTACCTCCGTGAGCTCTTCAAGAAGAAGGTCGATAGAGAAATGATCGATGCCGGGCATGGATTGGATCGGACGTTTGATTCCTTCACCGGGAACCACAAACATGGGGTAGATAAGATTATCCACCGAAAGATGCGTCTCCCGCACCATTCGCCTGAAATTCTCGCCAAGGCGCATTCTTCTCGGTCGATGCACTGGAAAAGGCATGGTCGTTTTCCTCCTGACTTCCCTGATTGCCTCTGGTTGTTGCTGAAAGCTTATCGCTCATATTGGTAAGACAACACAGTAATATTTCTCCCGCAGAGACGCAGAGAAAATAATTTGTCTTTTTTACCTCTGTGCCTCTGCGTCTCTGCGGGAAATCCCCTCTATAGGATTTTCACTTCGCTAAAGGCATCAGATCCAAACAGTGTGATGGCTACCATATATGAGCGAAGCTTATTCCGGGTTTTGGTAGTACCGGACAATAGCCTCCGTCATGGCGGCAATAGTATATTCCTGCGGTACAATGCTGACCGCAAGCCCCCGGGATTCCGCTTCCTGAGCGCATACCGGGCCGATACAGGCAATCTGCACTCCTTTGAGCAGCGTGGGCAGCGGAGTATCGTTCTTCTGGAAAGCGGTACAGAAATTTTTTACTGTCGAGCTGCTGGTAAAGGTAACCATATTCACGGCATTTTTTTGCAGAAGATCCGCAAGATACGACACATCCGAGCTATCCGGCAGGGTTTCATAGACCGGAATAACCGAAACCGATGCCCCCTGTTCGGCAAGTTTTTCAGGCAGAATATCACGGGCTTCCCGTGCTCTGGGGATCAGGATGCTGGTCCCTCGCACTCCCGATTCGAGAAGACCGTCGATGATGGATTCCGCCCGGTATTCCGGGGGAACATAATCGGGGATAATCCCCTGCTGTCGCAGGGAAGCCGCGGTCTCCGGACCAATGGCGCAGACCCGTGAATGACTGAACGCCCGGCTGTCTTTGTTCAGCTCATGCAGCCTCTGGAAAAAAAAGTCAACTCCATTGACGCTGGTAAAGATGACCCACTGATAACTGGAAAGCGCGGCAATGGCCTCATCGAGCAGCCGGTGATCCTGTAAACCTGATACGCGAATGGTCGGAAATTCAATGGCCAACGCCCCAAGCTCGGTAAGGTTGTGGCTGAAGCTGCTCGATTGTGCCCGCGCCCGGGTGACTACAATAGTTTTGCCAAACAGCGGCCGGCGCTCGAACCATTGCAGCTTTTCCCGCAGATGCACAACCTGGCCGACGACAATGATGGAGGGAGAGCCCAGACCTTCTTCGGCCACCCGCCGGGTCACGGACTCAAGATCAGCCACCAGGGTCCGCTGCCTGGGGCTGGTACCCCACTGAATGACCGCTACCGGAGTTGTGGCCGCAAGGCCGTGCTGTTGCAGCCGCTCGGCAATAGTGGACAAGCGGGACATGCTCATCAGAAAAACGAGCGTTCCCGCTCCGGTGCTGATTCTGTCCCAGTCGATGCTGGATTCTTCCTTGGTCGGGTCCTCATGGCCGGTAATAAAAGCCACGGTCGAGGTAAACTGCCGATGGGTCAGGGGGATTCCAGCATAAGCAGGCACCGAGATGGCTGAAGTTACACCCGGAACGATCTCGAACGGGATGCCCTGATCAGCCAGTATTTCCGCCTCTTCTCCTCCACGGCCAAACACGAAGGGGTCACCGCCTTTCAGGCGGGCTACTTTTTTCCCTTCGAGAACCTTGCGCAGGATCAGTTCATTGATTTCTTCCTGCAGAATGTGCCGGGTCCCGCCCTTCTTGCCGACATAGAGTATTTCGGCATCCGGCCTGGCCCAGGAGAGAAAGACGGGATTAGCCAGGTAATCGTAAATCAGGACCTCGGCTGTCTGAATGCATTCCTTCCCCCGCAGGGTGATCAGTTGAGGATCCCCGGGACCTGCACCGATCAAGTATACAATCCCTTTTTTATTTTCCACCTTCGGTAACCTTTCTCCGCTCCCCGACGGCTGTCAGTTGGTAGGCCACCAGGAAGCGCCTTCTTCTTTGTCCTTGTCCTTTTTGTCGCTGTTTTCCTTCCCCTGAGTCTGAGGGAGCAACTTATCCTGCTCTCCGGCTGGAGACACTGCTCTTTTGATCATCTGGATATCCGTGTGAAAGGGCCCGATCCCCTTGATGGCGATCACTGCGGAATTGATGGCAAACCCCTGCTTGATGACCTGAATGGTATAGATTCCCTCGGGCAGGCTGGTAATGAGAAATTTTCCCAGCTCATCGGTCATGATGGTGGATGTGGGGGGATCGGTGGTTACCGTAGCCTGTTTGACAGGCTGCCCGCTGGTATCCACGACCAGACCGGTGAGGGTCCTGAACGGTATCGTACGAAGCTGGCTGGCGGGTGTCATGCAGGCACAGAAAAAGAGCCATGTGGTACAGAGAAAGAAAGCTAAAAAAGAGCTTATTGCCCTTTTCATTCAGTCTACCTCCTCGATTCTTCGATCATAGCGGCTAACCTTGTTTCCAGATGCTTAAACCGCCTGATTGGTTTCAAAAATTTCTTTCAGGATTTCATCCGCTCCCTGGTCAATAAGCTTCTGCGCAAGCGTAAGGCCGATTTCTTCAGGATTATCGATGGGTCCCTGAAGTACATCCCGAATGATTATGTCACCCTGGAGGGAGCCTACCATAGCCTGAAGAAATACCTGATCCCCCGTGACTTCGGCAAAAGCTGCAAGTGGAACCTGACATCCTCCTTCCAGTTTTTTCAGCAAAGCACGCTCTGCCAGGACCGCAATGCGGGTTTCCTGATGGTCAAGAGCCATGACAAACTGCGCGATCGCCGGACGGTCCTGACGGACCTCAATTCCCAATGCTCCCTGAGCAATGGCGGGCAGGAACATGTCCATAGGCAGATATTCTACGATTTTGCTCTGCCAGCCCATCCGGTGAATCCCGGCGGCGGCCAGAATAACCGCATCCAGCCCGTTTCCTTCAACCCGGCGAAGCCGTGTCTCCAGATTTCCCCGCAGCTGCACAATCTGAAAGGTGGGAGAATAGTGAAGCAACTGGGTCTGCCGACGCAAACTGCTGGTACCGACCACTGCATCTTTCGGCAAATGCTTGAGGATCAGGTTATTACGGGAAATCAGTACATCACGGGGGTCCTCCCTGACGGTAATAGCCGCAATCTGTAATTCAGGGTGCAATTCAATGGGGACATCCTTCATGCTGTGCACCACAAAATCCACCTGGCCATTCAGAAGGGCTTCCTCAAGTTCTTTAATAAATAACCCCTTGCCACCGATTTTAGCCAGAGGGACATCGAGAATCTTATCCCCTGTAGTCTTGACTTCCACGATTTCAAACTGCAAATCTGGGTTGATGTCTTCCAGTTGAGATATGACCCATCGTGTTTGTTGCAGGGCAAGTTTACTAGCCCGGGTACCGACTTTTAAAAGTTCTTGCATGAATTTTCGTCTTTCCTCCATCTTTTATCGATGCTCTATGACCTCTTGAAGCCATCCAAATTAAAGAGTTCTTTAGCTGTTTGAATGTAATGGGATGTATTGCTGGAGCTGGACTTTTTTCGTAACATACAAATAGGATCATGAAGTACCTTTTTGGTTATCGCCAAAGCCAAACAGTTAATAACCTCGCGATCAGCATCAGAAAGATTCGGCAATTTAGAGAATGCTTTTTTTAATTCCTGCTGGCGGATAGCCTCAACTTTTTGGGTTAATTCCACGATTGTCGGCACGACATTTTCGGAGCTCATTTTATCCCAGAACCGCTCCACGGAGCGCTCGACGATCGCTTCGGCGTACTTGGCTTCCTTTTGCCTTTCCAGAAGATTTGAGTTGACCACCATTTGCAGGTCATCAATATCATAAACATAGACGTCGGCGCATTTGCTGACCGACGGATCCACATTTCGGGGAACTGCAATATCTATAAAAAAAAGAGGTCTGTTTTTTCTCCGGTGAAGTGTTTTTTGAATCTCTTCCTTGTGGAAAACAAAATGCGGGGCACTGGTCGAGGTAATAATAATGTCCATCAGTTCGAGGTTTTCTTTCAACGAAGCAAAGGGGATTACCTGGCCATTGAACTGGAGCGCCAGCTCCTCTGCCCGGCTATGAGTACGGTTGGCAACGTATATATCCTTTACCCCATTCGATAAAAGATGCCGGGCGGCCAGCTCGCTCATCTCCCCGGCACCTACAAGTAATACTGATTTCCCTTCAATTTTGTCAAAGATCTTCTTGGCCAGCTCCACTGCGGCAAAGCTGATGGAAACGGCATTTTTACAGATTCCGGTCTCGGTTCGGATCTTTTTGGCCACATGAAAGGATTTTTCCACCAGATCTACCAGCCAGCTGCCGACCGACTGATCCTCAAGCGCCTGGTTATAAGCCTCCTTGAGCTGTCCGAGAATCTGCGGTTCGCCGACGACCATGGAATCCAGACTGCAAGCCACCCGAAACAAATGACGGACTGCATCCTTCTGGGTATAACAGTAACTGACGTTATCGAGTATCTCCAGCGAAATGTGGTGAAACCTGGCCAGAAATTCCTTCAGCGCCCGGACCCCTTTTTCCACCGATGTCACTACCGTAAACAATTCGACGCGGTTACAGGTGGACAGCAGCATAACTTCCTGAATAGTCTCATCCCTGGTAAGTTCCTTATGAGCGTAGCTGATCTGCGACTTGGAAAACGATAGTTTTTCCCTGATCTCTATCGGAGCTGTCTTATGATTTAATCCAAGAACAATAACTTCCATGCTGTATATGAATCCAAAAGTATAGAGACTGACCAACAGCCTGAGGAATTTCCTCAGGCATATGAGTGTAACCCTTTGAGCAGCAAGTTCACTCCCAAAAAGGTAAAGAGTACAAAGCAAAAGCCGAGAATCGCCAGGTAAGCGGACCGCCTTCCCCTCCAGCCAACCGTAAATCTGGCATGAACGAGGGCCGCATAAATAAACCAGGTAATTAACGCCCAGGTCTCCTTTGGATCCCAGCTCCAGTACGACCCCCAGGCTGTGTTTGCCCACAGGGATCCGGTGATGATCCCGATGGTCAGCAAGGGGAATCCGAAGATCAGGCTTTTATGAATCAGGTCATCCAGAACTTCCAGGGAAGGGAGGCGGTAGTAAAAAAGCCCGATTTTTTTTGACCGAAGTTGGTTTTCCTGAATCAAATACATGATTCCCGCCACAAAAGCAAAGGCAAAAGTGGCATATCCGCCAAAGGATGTTGTAGTATGAATCCCCAGCCATATACTCTGCAGGGCAGGTATCAGTGGCTGAATCTCCTTCGGCAGCATAGAAGCGGAGAATACAAAAACCAAAGCCAGGGGAAGAACAAATGCTCCCAGAGACGGAATCTTACATCTGTATTCGAGCAGGAGATACAAGAGAATAATTGCCCAGCCAAAGAACGAGAGCGATTCATGGAGATTGGCAATCGGAACATGCCCGGACTGCCAGAGCCGGACAGTGAGAGCAAGAGTATGGAGGATGAATCCTGAAAGCGTCAGCAGATTTCCCCACTGCCGGGCCCATGCTCTCTGATTGATCAGACTGATCAGATGGAAGGATACTGCCCCGAAATAACAGCCGAGAGAGATCAAAAAAAAGGCGACATTCATAGAAGTTCCCTAACCCGTCCTTCAGCCGCTTCTCTACCGCTTTCCCGGATTATTTCCAGGAGATCGGTGTATTCCGCAAGCCGCTGGAAAATTTCTTTTCGCTTTGAAATATCCGGCTCCCGCTGAAGAATATTTTTCCGGAGATTGCCGAGAATGTCAACCAAAACCTCGTATTCAGGCCCATACCGGGCTTCCATATCCTCTCTCATTTTCCGGGCTAAAGCAGGGCTTTTCCCTCCCGTGGAAATGCTGATGGTCAGGTCTCCCCGTCGAACCAGCGCAGGGAGAATAAAGGTGGAATCATCCGGAGCATCAACCACATTGACCAGGATATTCTCATCCTGTGCCTCCCGGCTGATTATCCTGTTGATTTGATCGTTATTGGTAGCGGCGATGATCAGGAAATAGCCCCTCACATCACCCTGCTCGAACTCCCTGGCCGTATAGATCAATCTGCCCTCATGCGACATTTGGACAATCAGCGAAGTAGCGCGGGGGCTGATAACGGAAACTGCGGCCTCATACTCCAATAAGGTGAGAACCTTTCGCTCGGCAACGGTACCTCCCCCGATTACCAGGCAATGCTTCCCGTGCAGGTCTAAACAAACTGGATAATATCTAGGCATTTTCCACCGGTCTCTCTTTGCTGGATATGGTAAATGGTTATCCTTTGGACAAGGCGACAACTTCCCGGTCTTCGCTCCGGGAGTGGATAACCTTTTGGGGACATTTTTCAGCGCATATCCCACACCCTGAGCATTTTTCCGGATCGATGACCGCCCGGTTGTTGTCCAGGGTAATAGCCTGCTCCGGACAATTCCTGACGCATAATCCACAGGCAATACAGCCGACTTCACAGACTTGCCGGACCGCTTTTCCCTTATGATGCGAATTACAGGAAATATACCACATCTGCCGGGCAGGGATCAACTCTATTACTCCCTTTGGGCACTTGCGGGCGCATGCCCCGCATCCGGTGCAGGAACTTTCATCGATCCGGGGCAATCCTTCCGGACCCATGCTGATGGCTCCGAAAGGACATGCCTTGACACAGGAGCCCATGCCAAGGCAGCCGTACACACATGCCTTGGCCCCTCCGCCAAGAAGCATGGCTGCGTTGCAATCTTCAATGCCCTGATAACGATATCTGACTTTGGCCTTATCGAGACTCCCCTGGCAAAAGACCCTGGCAATCGTTTTCTCCTTCGGCACGTAAACCACACCCAGAACCTTGGATATTTCCTGGATGGCATCCGCGCCTGAGGCTTTGCATTCCAGAGGAGCAGCCTCACCGGCCACCAGGGCGGTCGCAAATCCGGAACAGCCTGCATAGCCGCAGCCGCCGCAGTTTGCACCGGGAAGGAGTCCGGTAATTGTGGTAATCTTTGGATCCGTTTCAACGGCAAAAATACGGGAGGCTATGCCCAGCCCGACGGCCAGAATAAACGCCATGCCTCCCAGGGTAGCTATCGCAGCAATCATAAATTCTCTTCCTTCATATGAAAAATTTACCGGCAATTGTTCTTATTTATTTTACCAGCCCCGTAAAACCCATAAAGGCCAGAGCCAAAAGGCCAGTCGTCACCAGGGCGATGGCCGTTCCCTGCAGGCATTCGGGAACCTCGGCCAGAGCCAGCCGCTCGCGGATGCCGGCAAACAGGAGCAGGGCCAGAGCAAATCCTGCTGAAGCCCCGAAACTGTAGATCAGCGACTCGATAAAGGTATATTCGAGCTGCACGGCCAGGACCGCCACCCCCAGAACCACACAGTTCGTAGTGATCAGGGGAAGATAGATTCCCAGCGCCTGGTGCAGGGCAGGGCTTGTTTTCTGGAGCACCATTTCGACAAATTGAACCAGCCCGGCAATGACCAGGATAAAGACAATCGTCTGCATGTATTCGATGTTGAACCGGTTTAAGACCAGCATCTGCACCAGCCAGGTCAGGGCCGTTGACAGGGTAACTACAAAGATCACCGCCAGCCCCATGCCGACAGCGGTTTCGGTCTTGCGGGAGACTCCCAGAAAAGGACAGATCCCCAGAAACTTTGCCAGTACAAAGTTATTTACTAAAACCGTACTGATGACCATCAGAAGAATTTTTACCATGGTGGATAAGTCCTCATTAATGCGCTAACTTGTTATTAACCTTGTTCATCAAGCCAAGCAAAAGACCCAGGGCAATAAACGCTCCCGGCGGCAGAATCGCCACCAGAAAGGGAATGTAGCGGGGACCAAACACCGATACTCCAAACAGCGATCCGTTGCCCAAAAGTTCCCTGATACTTCCGACAACCAGGAGAGCCAGAGTGTACCCGATTCCCATGCCGATTCCATCCATCAGGGAATTCAGAATCGGATTTTTCGAGGCAAAAGCCTCAGCCCTTCCCAGAATGATGCAGTTGACCACGATCAGGGGGATGAAAATCCCCATGGCCTTGTGAAGCTCGAAAAAGAATCCGGCCATAACCAGGTCAACGATGGTCACAAAGGTGGCCACAATCACGATAAAAGCGGCCAGCCTGACTTTATCCGGAATCACCTTGCGCAGACCTGAGATGAGGACATTCGAGCAGACCAGAACAAAGGTCACGGCCACACCCATGCCGATCGCGTTTTGCGCCTGAGTGGTGATGGCCAGGGTCGAGCACATGCCCAGAACTATCCGAAAGATCGGATTTTCTTTCCATATTCCATTAATAAGATCATGAATCAGGTTCAATTTTTTCTCCTTGACGCGAAGCTCATGCACCGCATACCTATCGGGTAATGGTGTCTTTATGCTTGCGGTATAATTCCAGTCCATCCCTGACAGCCTGAACCACAGCCCGGGGTGAGATAGTCGCTCCCGCTATCTGATCGAAGTCTCCGCCATCCTTTTTCACGTTGAAACGGGCGCTTTCCAGTGACTTGCCCTGAAACTGCTGCTTGAACTGGGGAGTGGTTATTTTTGCTCCAAGGCCCGGCGTTTCACTCATGGAGGTAATCTCAACCCCCCGGATGGTTCCGTCAGGGGCAAGACCCACCATGACCCCGATCTCTCCGCCATAGCCCATGGCGGTCATTTCAAGAGCTACGCCGGTCAGTCGTCCGTTTTGCAGCCCCTTATAAATCAGTATGGGTTTATTTTTTTTCCCCTTGACCGGCTCAGGAGGAATCTGAACCGTATTCTGATCAGGCTCGTTATCATGGGGCGGAAGGACCGCATTGACAGTTTGCAGCCTGGCCAGACGCTTCTGAAGGGCGATCGGATCTTTGGTTATATCATACACCTTGGCCAGGGATATGGCGGCCACGACGCAGATGATACTCAATACCACGACAAGTTCCAGAATATCACGCATTTTTTACTTTTGCCCTCCCGAACCCCCGAGGCAGGGTGCATTTATCAATCAGCGGACAGACAGCGTTCATAATGAGGATGGCAAACGACATGCCTTCCGGATACCCTCCGAACATACGGATAATGATGGTCACTATCCCGATTCCGGTACCATAAATCAGCATCCCTTTGCCCGTAATCGGACTGGTAACCATATCGGTGGCCATAAAGAACGCTCCCAGCACCAGACCTCCGGTCAGGACATGAAACAGCGGATCTGCGTACCGGTGGGGGTTGACAACCCAGAACAGGCCGCTGGTCACAAAGGCGGCAGCCATGCAACTGAGCGGGATGTGCCAGGTTATATATCCTTTCCAGATCAGAAAACCGGCCCCCAGGAGAAGGGCCAGGATCGATACCTCGCCGATACATCCACCCCGGTAGCCGAAGAACAGGTCGAGGAGCCGGATGTGACCGATACTGGCCAGCCCTTCGGTTTTTAACATTCCGAGGGGAGTAGCCGTGGTGACGGTATCGACCGATTTGGCAAACAGATAACCGGGCTTCTGCCAGCGGGTAAGATGCACCGGCCAGGAAACCAGCATCACCACCCGGGCAATCAGAGCGGGGTTGAACGGGTTATTTCCCAATCCGCCGTAAATGGCTTTGCCGAGAATAATGGCTATGACCGAGCCGGTCAGCACCATCCACCAGGGGAGCGCAGGAGGAAGGGTCAGCGCCAGAAGAAGGCCGGTTACGGCTGCACTCCCATCCAGAACGGTTGACATCTTTTTCCCCAGAAGCGGCTGGACCAAGGCCTCGGCGGCCACCGCTCCGAAGATGCCGATCAGGATGACCTTCAGGGCACCAAAGCCGAACAGGTAAATCCCGGCCAGGCTTGTCGGCAGGAGAGCCAAGAGAACGCTGTACATGATTTTTGAAACAGTGACTTCACTGCGCATATGCGGTGAAGCGGAAACAGTCAGGAGAGCATCCCGCGTTCCCGGTATGCTCTCTACTGCGGCAATATCTTGTGTTGGCATAGGCAGATCCTTAATTCATCCTTTTTCCGGTTTCCCTTGTCTTCGCTTTTTGGCCAGAATGGCACTTTTGCCATATTTTACCAGATGGACAAGATGCCGTTTGGCCGGACATACGTAAGCGCACGAACCACATTCGATACAATCGAGCACATGATGTGCCTCTGCCTCATCGAGAAGGTCTTTTTCGCAGTAGGTACCGATCAGGCTCGGCACCAGCCGCATGGGACAGGCGCGGACACACATGCCGCAGTTGATGCAATGACTGGCCTCCTGCGACTGACATTCTTCTGCGGTCAGAACCAGTATTCCCGATGTCCCTTTAATAACGGGAACATCCGTCGTATATTGGGCCAGCCCCATCATGGGCCCGCCCATAAGGATTTTTCCCACCTCCCCCTGAAACCCGCCGCAGTGGCTGATGGCCTCGGAAAAGAGGGTGCCAAGCCGAAGGCGCAGGTTTTTCGGCTCCCTTATCCCTTTGCCGGTAACGGTGACGATCCGCTCGATCAGGGGTTTGCCCCAGGCTGCCGCCTCATAAATGGCATAGGCGGTCCCGACGTTCTGAACCACTACCCCCACATCCAGGGGCAGCCCCGGCGGCGGAGGGACCTCACGGTTCAGGATGGTTTTTATCAACTGCTTTTCCGCACCCTGGGGATATCGTACCTTGAGGCCGACCACTTCGATCTGAGGGACCCTGGCAGCCGCCTTGCCCATGGCCGCAATCGCCTCGGGCTTATTGGCCTCGATACCAATAAAGCCCCGCTCTACGCCCAGGATGCGCAGTAATATCTGCAATCCCTTGACGATGGATTCAGCTTTTTCCAGCATGAGCCGGTAGTCAGCGGTCAGGTAGGGCTCACATTCCGCTCCGTTCAGGATGACGGCATCGATCGGTTTTCCCTTCGGCACAGACAGCTTCACCTGCGTAGGGAATGCAGCCCCGCCCAGGCCGACGATACCAGCCTCGCGGATTTTTTTTCGGATTTCTTCCGGCTCAAGGTCCAGGGGATCCTGCCCATTGTGCGGCTCCCTGAACCAGCCATCCTTTCCGTCCGACTCGATTATAATCGTGGTCACTTCACTTCCGCCGGGATGGGGATGATTTTTGATATCCACTACCGTACCGGAAATACTGGCATGGACCGGAGCGGAGACAAAAGCCTCGCTGTCGGCGATTTTCTCTCCTTTTTTTACGTTTTGCCCCACCTGGACCAGGGGCGCGGCAGGCGCTCCGATGTGCTGCACAACGGGCAGATAAACCCTCTTGGGCAGGGGGACATCCTGAATTCTGCAAGCCGCGCTGAATTCTTTACAGTCCGGCTGATGAATGCCACCTAAAAATGTTTTTAGTTTTGTATTCATATACTTACCTTTTGTACACTCATCCCTGCCTCGTCCATAAGCTGGGAGGACAACTCGTCAGGATATCCGTCCGCATAGTAAATCTCCCGAACTCCGGCATTTATGAGCATTTTGGCGCACAGACTGCAAGGCAGGTGAGTAGAATAAATACAACCCCCCTCGATGCTGACTCCATACAGGGCAGCCTGAATAATGGCATTTTGCTCTCCATGAAGCCCGCGACAGAGCTCGTGCCGCTCGCCGGAAGGAACCTGCAATTGATCTCTCAGACAGCCGAGGTCAAGGCAATGTCGCAATCCGGTGGGCGCACCATTATAACCCGTGGATAATACACGTTTATCTTTGACAATAATAACACCAACTTGACGTCGAATGCAAGTAGAACGTTGAGAAACCAAGTGTGCAATCTGCATAAAATATTCGTTCCAAGAGGGCCTTGACATGGCAGCCCCCTTTATCCGAGTCGAGACTGATAGATGGGAAAACGGAGGCAAAGGTCCCTGACAGCATCTCTGGTTCTGGCATAGGTGGCCTGATCGCCGATATGGTTCAATACCTCTCTCATGAGCTGAGTGATGTATTTCATTTCAGGCTCTTTCATGCCGCGGGTAGTAATGGCCGGGCTTCCGATCCGGATGCCGCTGGTGACCCGGGATCCTCTGGTGTCAAAGGGGATTTCGTTTTTGTTGATGGTGATGCCCGAAGCGTCCAGGGCTGCCTCGGCATCCTTGCCGGTGATTCCTTTGGGTGAAAGGTCCAGCAGGACCAGGTGGTTGTCGGTTCCGCCGGAAACCACGCGGAATCCCGCCTGCTGCATTTCCTCGGCAATTACCCTGGCGTTGTTCACCACCTGCTGCTGGTAAGCACGAAAATCCTCGCTCAGGGCTTCTTTGAAACAGACCGCTTTGGCAGCTATGGTGTGCATCATCGGCCCCCCTTGAGTTCCGGGAAAAACCGCTTTATCGATTTTGGCCGCAAATTCCTTTGTGCACATGATCATTCCGCCCCGCGGGCCGCGCATTGTCTTGTGAGTGGTGGTGGTGACAAATTCACAGTAAGGGATTGGTGAGGGGTGAAGGCCGGCAGCTACCAGTCCGGCAATATGAGCGATATCGGCCATCAGGAAGGCCCCGCACTCATCGGCGATCTGTCTGAATACCTTCCAGTCCAGTTGCCGGGGATAGGCGCTTGCTCCGACAACGATCAGTTTTGGCCGGTGGGTCCTGGCGAGGTTTCTCAGGGCTTCGAAATCCACGGTTTCGGTTTTCCGGTCCACTCCATAGGAAAGGCAGCGGAAGTATTTGCCGGAGAGATTGGCCGGACTTCCATGCGTGAGGTGACCGCCATGAGACAGCTCCATGCCGAGGATGGTATCGCCGGGGCCGAGAATGGAGAAATAGACTGCCAGATTGGCCTGGGAGCCGGAGTGGGGCTGGACATTGACATGCTCTGCCGCGAACAGCTTTTTGGCTCTTTCTATGGCCAGGGTCTCGACGGTATCCACATGCTCACAGCCGCCATAGTATCTTCCCGACGGGTACCCTTCAGCGTATTTATTGGTGAGAATTGACCCCTGAGCTTCCAAAACCGCCTCACTGGCGTAGTTTTCCGAAGCGATCATCTGCAGGTTATGAAAAGTACGTGCGGTTTCCTGCTGAATAGCGGCTTTGATTTCCGGATCAACTGCGGCCAGCTCTTTGGGGTTCACGTTTTTTATTTTTTCTTCTTTGGTCATCGTCCGATCAGCTTGTCTCTCTTTATCCTGAACATCCTTTTCCCCAGGATCGATTTTGGCTATCCTGCCGGCATGTCTTCCTCCGGAAAACCCGGTCGTCAGCCATACCCGGGTAATTTCGGCAGCCATTTCCCTGCCGATGACCCGGCCTCCGAGAACCAGGACATTGGCATCGTTATGCTCACGGCTCAACCGGGCAGACATCGGCTCGCTGCACAGTGCAGCTCTGATTCCGGGATAGCGGTTGGCCACGATGGACATGCCGATCCCTGTACCACAGATAAGAATACCTTTTTCTGATTTTTTGTCAATAATATTCTCAACCAGGCGTTTTCCGATATCCGGATAGTCCACTGATGCCGGACTGTAAGTTCCGACATCTTCGACCTGGTAATTTTGACTCTCGAGATAGGACTTTAAAAACTCTTTCAATTCCCATCCGCCATGATCACTGCCAATTAGAATCACCACAGCTCACTTCCCTTATATTTTACTATATCGATGGTTTTGGTTGATAACCTCAGGAACGGTTGTTCAAAATCTGTGACATGATCCCAAAATAAATAAAAGGAGCTTAGCCGGGAATAGCTAAGCTCCTTTGTCGTTAACCCACCTTGGAAAATTGCTGTCAGCTAGTTCGACTTAGGCGCCGGGGCCTTCGGTGCCGGAGCACCCTGAGATGCCGTGCCTGCCTGTGCCGGATGACACCAGATGCAGAAAGCCTGCGTATTTCCCGCCGATACCTGAGGACCTCTCAGATACATATAATTAGCATTTGACGGGTGAGGATCGTGACATCCCATACAAGTCAACTGATCTTCCTGCCCCTTGAAACCCTTGGCACTTTCCGGTAAAATAACCTTCTTCGGTTTTATGCCGCTTGGGTGAGTGCTTTCCATTTTGACGGGCCGATAACCGAGGCCATCAGGCTCCGCCGCATGGCAGGCCATGCAGATCTGTTCCATTCTTTCCAGCGGCTTTCCGGTAGCAGGATTGATGGTCGTGGTATTCGGTTTTTCAGTCAAAAGACCGGGACCTACTGCCGTATGAGCACCGTGGCAAAGAGAACATTCCTCATGACCTTCACCGGCTAATGCAATTGCTGGGGTAAGCAGAACCACGAGAAGTAGAAGGGGTAAGCTCTTTTTCATTTTCTGAACCACCTCCTTTCCTGTATGGTTTGGAGTAACACGCGCTTACGTTACGTTAATATTACTAGAGTGGAGTTTTCCTTGTCAAGGAATTAGTAAGAACACGAAAAAGGAAATCCATTTTTTTGGGAAAACTCCTGTGGGGAGAGGTGCAGCAGGATAAAACGATGTCCTGGATCAAAGGAAACGATAAAACCAAGAGAGCCTCCCGCCCTTTTTCCGCACGAATCATTATCGACCCAAAGGAGGAGTTTTATGGAGTGTTATGATAAGAAAAGATGTTTTTCCCGTATCTTTTTTTATGCAGGTTTGATCATCCCGGTTTGGGTCGTGGTCATCACCTGTTCATTTTCGTCCGCCTTGTCCGCCCCGCTGAGCGCCAAGACAGCGGACAGGACTCTGGCTACGGTTGGCAAGAGAAAAATTACCGTTGGCGATTTTATCGATTTTTATAAAACCCGGCCCCGGATTGCACGATGGAACTCTGCGAACAGCAATCAGAATGATCCCAAAGAGGCCCTGGACGCTCTGATCGGCAAGGTCCTGATGGCTGAAGAGGCACGACGGTTATACCCCGATACCCTGAAAAACAGCCAAAAAGAGCTGGCCGATTTTGAGCAGACCCTTCTGATCAATATGCTGACTGAAGAGCAGATCGACAAGGGCATCAGGATCGATGAGCGGGAAGTCGAGCGGCGGATCCCGGAGAATCAGAAGGTCGAGGTGCGCCTTCGCAGGATTGTGACCGCCACGCGGCAAGAGGCTCTTAGCCTGCGCAGGAAATTGGAGAACGGAGCCGACTTCAGCAGCCTGGCCAAAAAGCATTCCCTGGCCGAGGATGCCCATAAGGGGGGAGATATCGGTTATATGTCCTTCGATCAGGGCATTTTCCCCAAAAAAGTGGTAGAGGAAATCTTTCACCTGAAAAAGGGAGAAATCAGCGGTCCGGCTGCCATCCGGGAGGGATTCGCTCTGTTTCAGGTAACCGGACGAAGAAAGACCTCAGCCGAGGCCCTCGATCGGATTAAACAGTACATCCGCCAGCAGGTCAGGCTGGAGCGCAAACGGGAGCGGTGGGACCAGCTCCTGCGGCAATTGTCCGAAGAGTCCCGGCTGGTGATCAACGAAGCTTTGTGGAAAGAAATTGAGCAGGCCATTGTTTCAGGCACCCAGGGTGCCCCCGGCCAGGGTGCGGCCTCAGTCCTGGCCAGGATGGGCGGCCTGGAAATAGCCAGGGTGGGGGACCGATCCATCCTGCTGGCGGAAATTATTCCCGATCGCGCGGACCCTTCGTTCGGAGGAGGAAGACCCTGGGAAAAAGACCCGGCCATGCTGAGAAGGCTCCTTGATCGAAAGACCAAGACCATTCTGGTAGCTGACTATGCCCGGCAACTGCACTATGACCAGTCTCCGGAGGTAAAAAAAAATATGGCCCGGTTTAAAGATGACCTGATGACAAGGCGACTGGTTGCCGAAGGAATATATAAAGCTCTTACGGTGAGCAGTGAAGAGTGTCAAAAGTATTATCAGGATCATCTGACCGAATACCAGGTTCCGGAAAGAGTCAGAATAAGCCAGATCATCGTTCCGGATGAGAAAACCGCTGCCGATATTATCCACCAGCTTAATACGGGAGCTCAGTTTACTGAACTGTCAAAGAAATATCCGCCACCAGATTCATTGACACCAGAGGGCTTTTGGGCGAGAGGGGGAAGCGCTATGGGAAAGGAATTCGAGGACCGGGTCTTTAGTTTGCGGGCAGGCGAGGTGAGTAAACCCATCAAGACAACCAGAGGATTTCACGTGGTAAAGCTCCTTGATCGGCAAGGCAAGGGCTTTGCCAGGCTGGACGAGGTGAAATCCGGAATCAGGGACAGGCTGTTATCAGCCAAAAAAGAAAAAGCCTTACATGACCATATAACTGTTCTGCGGCGAAAAAGCCGGGTGGTGGTGAATGAATCTCTTTTTCAGGAAGTGGTTAAAAATGCGCTCTAAAGAAAGCGGTCAGCGGTCAGTGGTCAGTGAAGAGAAGTCAGGAGTCAGGAGCCATGATCCAGGAGAGAGAGTGGTCAGCGGTCAGTGGTCAGTGGTCAGTAAGATACTGAAAACTGATAACTTGAAACTGATAACTTCCCTTGTGCTGGCAGCCCTTACCTGCATATGCTCCCAGGCTCTGGCCGTGGATGGAGGAGTCGGACACGATATGGGCGCTCATAATCAAAAAGCAGCCGGAATCAGAGGGCCGGTGTGTGCCTCCTGTCATTTCACCAAAGCCGGTAAGAAGGAAAACGTAAAGATATGGGCTGACCTGCCCCAAGGGGCTCAAACCCTGCCGGGGGCAAAGGGCGTCCAGACCATATGCAGCAGTTGCCATTATCCGGGCAATGCGGTCAATGCCCGGTCCGGCTTCACCCTGGGCAATCATGAACCGGAAGGCCATGATTTTATCTACGGAAATGTCCTGATGGATACTTCACTCCTGGGGGTTGGTGAAAGCCACGTCATGGCCGAACGGGTGGAGACTGACCCGAACCGGGGGAAATTGCCTGCTGCCCTGGATGAAAATTTTTTCCCTCTCACGACAGCCAGCGGCAAGGACAGCGGCTTTACCTGCACGACCTGCCATGATCCTCATATCCAGCCAAACCAGGATATCACCGGCAATGGAGACTATCTGCGAACAAAAGAGGAAAAAACGGTCGGACAATCGGGGCAAAGAACCCCTCTCTGCCTTCAGTGCCACGAGGACAGCTCAAAGGGCCGCCAGCATGGAGGATCGTCAAGCTGCAACCAGTGCCATCACCCCCATGACGGATACTATCAGCTCAGCCGTGAGGCGCAGCTTGGCCGGTCTATTTTAACCCGGAAGGTGAGTCCGGTAAATTTCCAGGCCCTGCCGAATGTGGCTGCCTTTGGCCCTTCGGACGGACATGAATCTTCGCCGGATGTCTCCAGCCTCTGCTATAGCTGTCACGGGCCGGATGCCCCGCAGGAGATGCGGGAAGCCGGGGCTACACCCATTTTTGGCGATGGCAGCAAGACCAAAAAGGCGCACCACCCTATGGGCAGCCAGGCCCAGCTCGGAAAGGCTCTCCGGGCTCCGGGGCTTCGCAGGGCGGTCCTGAACAGCTCCGGTCAGGTAACCTGCACTTCGTGCCACAACGGGTTTCACCGGGGAAAGAATCTGCATTTTCTCAGGACAGATTTCACCGCTGACTCCGCTTCCCTGTGTACATTCTGCCATTCCGACAAGACGGCAAAAGATCTTGGAGTGGCGGGAGCGGCTCACCGCCAGGTCTGTGGCAAAAGCCCGAACCAGCGGGGAGAGTGCATGTTCTGCCACTTCATTCATGACGGTCCCGACCGGGGAGAGCACAACAGACCTGCAACCAGGGCGCTTCTGCGGATCGAGCCGGTCAACCTGGCATGGTCGGATCAGGCCAATGATACTGACACCGAAGACTTTGAAGACCTGTGTTTCGGCTGTCACAGCTCCAGTCTCTACATGAAGGGCACCGAAAAAGAGGGAGCCCGGTTGCAGCCCCAAAAGTATTTCAGCCACCGGTTTTCTTCCGTCCCCTCGGATAAGGTTCACCCGACCCTGCCGGTTTCGGACGGGGACCTTTCCGGCAAAGTCCCGGATGATTACGGAGCAGGGCAGGGGAAGATTTACTGCGGCAGTTGCCACGATGTCCACAAGAGCGCCAATGCTCCGTATCTGCGGGGCAAAGATTCTCCGTACCGGGGAAGCGGCTTTTGCGCCCGCTGCCATACCGACCTTCCAGGGAACGGGCAATCCAGCCACCCGGTTGCCGTCTGTCCGCGGCCGGGCGTTACTGACGAGAAATTCCCCCGGTTTGCGTATGGGGGAAAGAGCGGCCTTCCGCAGGGGATTACTTCTGACGAGAGCCCTGAAGGGCAGATACTCTGTCTGACCTGCCACAGCATGCATGCGGCCAAAACCAGTTTTAACGGCCGGATCGATAGAGCCATGGCCGCTGGATCCCACGGGAAGCTGCTGGTGGCGGATAATTTTTCATCAGATGAAGGAAGCGATCTCTGCCGGTCCTGCCACACTTCCTACCAGGGAATAATTCACTCACGGCATGATTTTTCCGGCCTGAATCTGGGCTCTCCGCAATCAGGCGGCGGTGTCTGCTCCGCCTGTCATATACCCCACGGATCGCGGGAGAAGAGCCTGCTGTGGGCGCGAAGCCTGGCCGAGGAGCGCAAAATCTTCAGGCAGGATAAAAGGCCGGATTACCAGAGAGGGGTAACGCTTTTCTGTTATGACTGCCATGATGATCATTCCGTGGCGGATGATGATCCGCCAATCAATTCCTTCCTCTATCCTCCTCAGGATATTGCCTTCAGCGACGGTCCCGGGAAAACCTCGAAGGTAGGTTTTTATGAAACCATCCCGCCGGGAAGCGTCGGGGAATACGGTCTGAAGGATCTTCCGATCACCGATTTCGAGGCAGTGGAAACAGGGGGGCATTATATCAAGACAGCCGGACTTACCGAGATTACCAATGGGATCAGCAGCGGAGACAAGCTTTCCTGCAATATCTGCCACGATCCGCACAACAGGGGCAGCGGTAATGAGGTCTTTCTCCGGAATCCCCTGGGAACCAGCTCCACAGGCCAGCTTCGGGCCAGCAGGAATACCCGGAACGGAACTGGAACAGGCCGGGACATCTGTGTCTCCTGCCATGGCTATTCGGAATACAACCTGCCGATGAATACCCCGGTCCGTCTTTTCGGAATCGAAATCGTGAAAACCCCCTCTCAGGATAAACTCAAACTGGCCGAGCACACATCGGATGAACATCAGGTGCCCTGCACCAAGTGCCATCTCCATAACCGTATGGCTGTCCCCCAATCTCCCCGCACCGGGCCAGGCACCCATGAATTTCACTTCAGGAGCCTTCTGACCACCGGGGAAGATACTATAATGCTCCATCAGGAAGCTCTGGGAACCAGCCCTTCAGACAATAAGTGCGATATCTGTCACCCTGCGGAGCTTTCTTTCCGGGCTGGAAATCTGATCTTCAACGATGGCCAGATTCTGGCCGATACCACGGTCTGTGATGTCTGCCACAGCCGGTGGGGACAATTCGACGGAGTGAATGACCCTGACAGTGCCAAGGCTTCCTGGAAAGAGGGCGTCTATGAAAACGATGAATTGAAGAAAGGAAAGGATAATTGGTGTCTCGGATGCCACGATGACCAGCCCTCCCGCATTCAGAATCCTGACCTGCCGGAACAGCTCTGGATTCAGGCACCAAATATTGCCGGTACGGACAACGAAAGCGGATATCTCATCAGCGGGCATGGGTTACCCAAAGGGAAAAATTATCGATCCACCCAGCGGGGAGTAGCAGGCCGGGGAGGGGCAGGGCTGTTATGCACTGCGTGCCATTCACCGGAGGCCAGGCATATCGTTAACAGCCAGCGGGAGAAGAAGAAGAATTTCAAAAACTGGCAGGCCAATAAATTCCGGCTGAAACAGGAGCTTGAGCTGCCCCGCAGATCCGAAGAATATCGCGGCTCCGATTTTACGCTGTGCTTCAGTTGTCATAAGGAAAGCAAAATCGTTCATTCGGAGCCCACCATCATCGGGCTCCCGCCAGGGTATTGGGATTATACCGACAATCATAATCCGTATGTAAATCTGGAAGTTAAGAATAAGAATAGCGACAGCGGATACACCATGACCGGGTTCAGAAATGCGGACGAGCATGGCATCTACCCCTTGAGAAAAATGGGACAGGGCATAACTATCGATTTCAGCAGGGTCTTCCCCCTGCGCAGGTATAATCTCCACTGGAATCATCTCTCCCTGCCGGATGCGGCTATTGATCCGAACGCGATCATTACTGCACGACCTCAAAGCCAGAGCAGCACCAGCAGTAATAACCGCAGGACCCAGACCTGCTATTCGAGCCGATGTCATGCCGGGACCAGTGTGGTCAAGGAGCGTCCTGCCGCCTTCTGGGATTCGGACAAGGATGGAATACTGGATTCACGGCCCTCCTGTACGGCCTGCCATAATCCGCACGGGACCCATTATATCTCCATGACCAGAGATGACCTCGCCATTGAGCATGATATCGATGACGCAGGTGAAGAATTTGGATTCATCGGCAGCAAGGAATATGGGGCTTATGCGGACAGCATGGATAACTACAACGACTTATATTGCTGGGAATGCCATGCCAAGCTGCAGCGGTTCCGCGGTAATTATGTCTACTATCCATGCTCCTCGAAAGACCTCGTGGCGCCAGAGTCACCGAAGTAAGGGAGTGGTCAGTGGTCACTGATCACTGACCACTTTTTCCCCTTCCGGCCGGGTCAGGATCAAAATTTCCAAAAATAACTGTAAAGCATATTGTAGTTTTCGCTGGAGTAGGTTAAAATAGTAAAGACTCCATCTCCCCAGAATCAGGAATCAAACTTGCAAGTATAACCTAACGCTGTACCAGACAAAACTTTAACTGAAAATGCTCTTACCTGAACGGCTGCCTGAAGTTGCAGCTCAGTGGATGGTTATTGGCTGCTTCCTGCTGGTGAAAGGTTAGAGTGAGACGAGCTTATTAGAGCTTATTAGTGTGAAAATAACAGACTGAATATGAAAATTTTTTCCCATGCCTTTCTCCAATTGGTCATCGCCGGTAGTCTGGCCGTATGCCTTTACCTTATTTTTCCTTCGGCAGTCATGGCCGTGAACGGGCCCCATTTCTTTGATCCGAATATGGAAGGTGTAGATAGGGGGACATACCGGGGGGCCTGTGCGGTCTGCCATACACCGCATGGAGGAAAGGGACCGAAGATATGGGCCAAAGATATTCCTGATCCGGAGAATGCCACCTTCGGTGGAGTCCGCGGGCTTTGCTATTCCTGTCATGACGGTTCAGGAGGCGCTTACAGCGGGCTGCGGGATGTCTTCTCCCGGAAAAACTTTGAAGACCATGTCATGCACACGGCAGCGACCGTCAAACCGGGTGATTATCCCCTGGCTGCCAGCCTGAAGATGGTTGGCAGTATCAATAAGAAGGTCTTTCCGCTGAATCCCGAGGACTGGGATACGGTCCCCTCTGTCAAGGCGGGGACTGCTCACGGACGCCAGAACCTTAATTATTATCGGGGAGGGAGCGGCTTTTACTGCGGGAGCTGCCATAACCCCCACGGAGATCCTTCGGGAGTCTATCAGCAGGGCAGTGATTACCTTCGCAGTAAGGATAAAAATGTCGGTACTCCCGGCAGAAGGAAGGAATTCTGCAACGAGTGTCACGGCAATATCCATGCGCCGGACAGTGATTGCCTGGACTGCCATCATCCTCACCAGGGGGCAACCCTGATTTCCGATAATGAGGTCATTGGCCGCAAGATTTTTATCCATGAGGTGGTTCCCGTGCCGTTTGCAGCCAAACCCAATGTCCCGCGAATTACGGATGGTCCGGGAAACGACTTTCCGTCTTCTCTCTGCTACGGCTGTCACGGTCCGCAGGGCGCGGCCCAATGGGGTCCGGCAGGTGCAACCACCATTTATGGCGATGACAGTGCCACTCCCCGGGAACATCATCCGATGGGCACGCAGGCGGTTCTGGGAAAGATTCCCCGGGCCAGGGGGTGTGGAGAATCCCTGATGAATAAAGCGGGTGAATTGACCTGCACCTCCTGTCATGATGGATTTCATCAGGGCGATCGGGCCAACAATTTTCTGCGCTGGGATTTTTCCCAGGATTCGGCGCTCTTTTGCTGTGTGTGTCATCCGGACAAAAGCGCCTATAATCTGGGAGATGAAAAGTACGGTCATCACCAGATGTGCGAAACTTCTCCGCTCAAGCGTCTGGTGACGGTAAAGGATGCGGAAACCAAAGCCAATATACAGAAGCA
Source organism: bacterium (assembly GCA_040755755.1). Lineage (NCBI taxonomy): Bacteria > bacterium. The sequence goes on from JBFLZW010000054.1 coordinate 46,723, forward strand.
GGCAGGCTGCGGCAACTGCATGCTCTGCCATTTTATTCATGACGGACAGAATGAGGATGGGACTCAGCGGGGAGAGCTTTTAACCCCTGACCTGGATGCCCTGATGCGGGTTCCCCCGCTGAATCTGGCCTGGGCGGACAAATGGAACGATGCTGATCTTTTTGATTATGAAGACATGTGTTTTGGCTGTCATGGCCGCTCCAGCATCGTCAAGGGACCGGGCCTTTCCGGTTCCAAGCTGCTTCCTCCCCGCAGCCTCGATCCGGCGGAGCGGACCATACCGGGAAGCATCCGGTTCAGCCACCGGTTCGCCACCGCGCCAAAGAGTGAGACGACGGCTCTCAATATCAGGCCGGGAGGCAAGTTTCCGCTGTCGGACGGTCCTGGTCCCGTTACCCTGGACGATTACGGAGTGAGTGCCGGGCTGATTTACTGCGGGACCTGTCACGATGTCCACAATAATCGCAGTAACCCCCGCTCTCCCTACCTCCACGGCACGCAATCCCCCTATGCGGCCATGGGATTCTGTGAAGAATGCCATACCGCTCCCGGCAGCACCATGTTCGTCGATCCTCTGCTCAACCACCCGCTGGGTAGGGGGCCAAACCTTGCTTCCGGTACGACCAGCATAAGCTGGCTGCCGGAATTTACGACCGGCCTGAGCGGAGAAAAAGGCGGGGTCACATTCACCCCTGCCGGAGAGGCCCCGGCCGCAGGACGGGTTATCTGTCTGACCTGCCACAGCGTTCACGCAGCCTCCACCACCTTTGACGGATGGGCGGACTTTCCCCATTCCCTCGATGGAGTATCCGCTCCGGGAAATCATGGCAACCTGCTGGTGATGGATAATTATTTCGATCCTTCGGGCAGTGACATGTGCATCCGCTGTCATCCCGGTGTTTCCGGAATTGTCAATTCTCCCCATGATTTTTCACCCGGCTACCGGCCCGGGTGCAAGATCGGTCAAAAGGGCCTGTGCTCCGCCTGTCATGTGCCGCATAATGCCGCCGCAGGAATAACCTGGAACAATAAGCCGATCATGTGGGCCAGAAGTCTGACTGCCGAAGAGTCCTGCTTCCAGCAGAAAATCAACCCTGCCTATACACTCGGCGATACCATTTTGTGCTATGACTGTCATTCCCGCTGCAACGACGATCCTCCTCTGGCTGCCTACGGGGAGTTTATTCCACAGGATGTGGCTTTCGTGGATATGCCCGGAGGAGAGCTGATCGGTTATTATGAAATCGCTCCCCTCTGGCTGCAAAATGTGCCTCCTTACGGGTTTAAAACAGGCGGCCATTATATCAAGTCACCCATGACCGGCGGGATTATGAAAGGTGATAAACTGGCCTGCAGCGACTGCCATGACCCCCATCGGGGCTGGACCAAGGCCAAAACCCAGAACCAGGCGTTTATCAAGGAAGTTTTAGGGGGGAAGGTCAATGGCGGATTCTATGCCAGCCGCAATATGGCTTACCACAAGGAACAGCGCAACAGTACCGAAAGCCGCCTGATCTGCGTCAACTGCCACGGCTGGTCATATCAGCCCTCAAGCGGTCTTGGACCGGCATCGGTGCCCTTTGTGGCCGTCAACCCCTCCTGGGGGAGCCCGCAGCCGATTACTCCGCCGACTCCGACCGTGTATGAGCATTCCAGCCTGGGGGCTTATGCCTGTACCGACTGTCATCAGCATAACCGGATTACGGTCTTTTGCATCGACTGCCACAGCTTCCCGCCGACAACCACCGGCAACGGCTGGTCAAAACCCGGGGATACGGATGAGAATTACCCTGGCGGGGCCGGTGCCCATTCGGTGCATGTTTTCAACTGCAAGTACGATTGCCTGACCTGCCATGTCGGCTGCCTGCATAACGCTGGTGGGGCGACTGTGGCTAATCCGATTTTTATCCGCTCGAAAGTCAGTGTCGATTTTAATCCCCTCTTCGGCTTTCCCCGGGTAGTGGGGGAGTATCCGACCAAAATGAGCTATCCGGGATTGCCTGCTTTATACAATCCGATTGAGCAGACCTGCTTCGTAGGATGTCATAACCCTCTGGTGGGAGACCCGGATGAGGCCCCGAATCTGATAAATCCAACCCCCAGTTGGTCCCTGGCCATCAAGCGGCCGACACCGCCGACTACCCCGTCACCCTCGCTGCCTGCCTGGATGCCGAACCCGCTGCTTGATCCGGAGTATCAGAAACTGCTGACCGCGCCGCAGGCGCTGCCACCTGAAGTTTTACCCGGAGTGCCCTGGCCTTTACCGGCGATCCCTTAGAAGGGGAGGCTTTTTACCGATAAAAAAATTAACTGAGGAGATGAGGTTGCTTTGAAGGTATACGGGCAAATAAAAAATCGCAGATTCAAAATGGTAATCAAAATCGTGGGCTGGAGCGCTCTATTCATCGCCATGGGCATTTCAGGATACAACATACTGCATACTCTTTTTGCAGAGGCTCAGGTTCCTTTGCCACCGCCAACAAGTCCGCCGTTGAGCTGTACCGGCTGCCATGATTTTCAGGCCAGTCTGTTTACCAGCTTCCCCGACCATCACCCCAATGCCGTTGCCTCCTCGGTTTCAACCGATATGGTGACCAAGGTAAATGCCATCCGCCAGGACTGCTGCGCCTGCCATAATTACCTGATCAACCATACGCGGGGTGTGGTCATGCTCCGTGACCCTGATCCCCTGGATGCCTACCCCTATAATGGGGACCCGATTCTGACCAACAATTTTTGCCTCAGCTGCCATGACCTCCCCAACGACCCGGCAAATCCGCCGGTCTGGTTCAGTGTCAACGGCGTGGTCTCGCCAAGCAGGATCATCGCTCCCCTGTGGAGCGTGCCCTGTGGCCATGCGGTCAACCGGAGGCGAAACCTGCGCTGCCTCGACTGCCACAAGTATCATGGATCAAACTTCAAGAGCATGCTCCAGCTTGAGCAGCCGCGGCTGTGTTACATGAATGGCTGTCATCCGGAAAAAGCTGTTGAATTCGATCCCCTGAATCCCTCCCATCATCATGTCGAGGGTGTGCTGCTCGGCGGAGTGCCAAGCAATGTAATTGCCTGCTGTGACTGCCATAACCCGCATCACGATACCACGATGGAAGCCGGGCATCCGATTTCCGATCCCTATTCGAAAGCCGATTTATATCCGGTTACGCCGGTTCCGGAGGCAACGTTGCCCATCATCGGCATAGCCGGATTTCCGATCTCAGGGACACCCTTTTATGTCGGCAATGTCAATGCAGCCGGAGTTCCGGCTGTGGACCTGTTCTGCCTGGAATGCCATGCACCGGATATCTTCACCCCTCCGAACCCGCCCTGGCCGGGGGCACCGAATATTTCCTTTGAGCTGAATAATAAATATTACGATCCGCTGCTGACAGCCTCCAATTTCTTTTACCCCCATCAGCATGCCCCGGCTTCGGGGAGTTGCAGTACCTGCCATCTGGTCAAAACAGGGACCCGGCCGTTTAATGTCATCAATGGCCATTATACCCATTTAAAAAATGGCTCCTGCACCTATTGCCATGATCCCCACGGAACCCTGGGAACTTTTGTCGGCGGGACGGTCGCAGGCACTATCGGTGTTCAGCGGGGACACATTTTAAAAGACTGGCTGCTGGCCGATGCAGCCGTAGTCAGCCCCCTTCCCGCCGGAGGGGGATATCAGGCCGTGGGTTCCCCCGCTACTGCAACAGCGGTTATTACCTCGGTTAACGGGGCTTCAAGCTGCTATATCAATGATCCCCTGGGGGGATGTCACAGCATCACCCACATCCATAACCCGGTTAAGATCAAAACAAATATCACCTGTAATACGACTTCCTGTCATCTGAAATTCGTTCCTCTCCTGCTGCGCCAGGGAGCGACGACGTCGGGGAAAAAGGATGATGTGGCTCCCGAGCCACCGAAATGACTTACCAAGCTGCCAGGAAACAATGATGAGGAGCAATTGACCATGTTGATCACGAATCTGCAAGAGAGGTTGAGAGTGAGAGGGAATAAGCCGCCTTTATCAGAGTCTGGTTGTGCTCATGGGTTTTGCCGGAGTGCTTTATGGAGTTCAGGTATTTTCACGCTGATCTTAAGCCTTTGGCTGATAATGCTTTTTTCTTCCTCTGCCTGGGCCATTCGGGCCATAGCGGGAGATGGACAGATTCAGATATCCTGGATTTCTCCCACCAAAAACGTGGATGGGACTCCTCTTCTGGACCTGGCCGGATATGATATCTACCGGGGAACCACGCGGGAAGAACAGAAAGAGAAAATAAACAGGGAGCTTATCTCTGAATGCTCGTATATCGACAGCGGGCTCAAAAACGGCCAGACATACTATTATGTCGTCAGAGCGGTGGATTTCAGCGGTAATCCGAGCGCTCCATCCGAATATGTCTTTGCCACTCCCACCATCCTTCCCCCGCCAGGATTTGCCGCCATCGGCGATGACAACCGGGTCAAGCTGTTCTGGGAGGAAAGCGCGAATCGCTCGATCCGGGGATACCATCTGTACCGGACCGGCAGGCAGGGACAGGAATATCGAAAAATCACCGAGGTGCCCATCGAATGCACCTATTTTGAAGACCATGAGGTAAAAAATGGTCTTACCTATTACTATACTATTACCTCCGTCAGCGAGGATGGACTGGAAAGCCCCCAGTCCGAGGAAAAGGAGGCGACTCCCAGTGCCAATCCGGTCGAGCCTTCCGATTTGAAAGCTGCCTATGTGCTGGGCAAGGTTAAACTGGAATGGCCGGCAAGCACTGACCCTCAACTTGCAGGCTATCACGTTTACCGGCGAAACTCCATTGAAGAAAAGCAATTTCAAAAACTCACCGAAAAATTGCTTGTCGCTACCTCCTACCTGGACGAAACCGCTGAAGAAAATAAACGATACCTCTATTCGGTGGTCAGCGTGAACAAGCAGGGAAAAGAGAGCAAGTTCCCGCTGGAGGTCCACTGCTATACGCAGAGCCTGTACATTGCCTCCATCACCGAAGATACGGAAGGGAAAGCCCGGAAGGCCGGTGATATAGTCACGCTCGTTATGCGGGGTGAGCCTGGCTGCCATGCCTCTTTTACTATCGAAGGCCTGACCGAGAATCAGGCCATGAAAGAGACCAGCCCCGGTGTATACCATCGGGAATTCATCATACCCAAGGGTGCCAATTTGAGCAATGCGCCGGTTTGGGGATGCCTTGCCGATACCCGGGACAACAGGAGCATGAAAAAGGCTGCGGGCACAATTTCCATTAAAAACGATCCGCCGCCGCCGGTCCAGGCTGTCACCGGCAAGATCAATGCTTACGGTCAGCCTGAAATATCCTGGACACCACCCCCTCCGGAGAGTTTCTCGGCGGTGGAAGTTATCCGCTCGCCTTCGGCCATTGATCCGGACTTCCCGCCGCCATCGGCTGATATTCTCGTCAAGAAAGAGCTTTCCACCTATACCGATGAAAAGGCTGATGCCGGTGCGCTTTACTATTACGTAGTCCGGACCGTGGATGAGGCCGGGAACCGGTCGAAGATTTCCGAGGCAGTGCCGATTGATCTGTCGCAGCACGCTTCGTCTCCGGCCATTTATTCCGTTATCGACGATACCCTGGGAGTTCCGGTTAAAACAGGCCGGATCATCAAAGTAACCGTGGAAGGGGACCGGGGATGCGAAGCCTCCTTTTCCATAGAGGGAGTGGTTCAGTGGAGTCCTCTGGAAGAGCTGCGTCCGGGAATCTATCAGGGTGAATACGAAGTCAAGGCGACGGATGAAGCAAAGGAGGCAGTCCTGGTGGCCAGATTGGTTGACCAGGCTAAAAGAGAAAAGCTTGGCAAGGGTGAAAAGCCCCTGCGGATCAACGTCCAGGCGGATGACCGGGAGCCGCCCGCTATTGCCAGAGTCGAGCATAATGGCACCCGGGTAGCCGGAATTTCGGGAAAGCTGGTGGCCGGAGACCTGCTCTGCGTTACCCTTTCCGGGGAGCCTGGGGGAATCGCCTTTTTCAGCCTCGGCCCCGAAGGGAAGAAGGTCTCAATGGAGGAATCCCGGTTCACTCAGGGAGAATATCAGGGCACCTATGCCATTCAGCCGGGAGATGATGCAGAGGAAATCACGGTCTGGGGGCATTTGTCCGATCCGGCTGGCAATATAACCAGCAAGAGCAGCGAAAATCGCCTGACGATCGACACCCGGGCCATCATTACCGTGAAACCGGAAAAGGGTGATGATTCGCTGCATGCCGATGAAAAATCTCAAAAAGAGATCACCATAGAGGTCAAGGATGTCAATGAAAAGCCCTTAAGCAACCATCATATTGCCTTGACCCTGTCCACAACCGATGAATATACGGATGTTGTTGGCGGAGGTGACTTTGGCCAGAAAATCGACAATGGGAAACTGGCCATTGACTTCGAGGATGTCACCGACAGTTTCGGGCGGATCAAGGCCAAATATACAGCCGGTAATGCTGCCAAAACAGCCCTGATTATCGCCAAAGACCTGGATACCGGCCATGCTGGAGCAGGCTATATAACCACCTATATTGAAAGCAGCCTGGACCTTTGGCTGGTACAGCCGATGCAGCAAAGCAGAGCCCTGGCAGAAGCCGAAGATGGAGATGCAGTCAGTATGATCCTGACGGCAGACCCGGAAAACATCACGGCAGATGGCCGCAGCCGGTCGAGGATCACCGTCCGGCTGCTGGATAAATACGGGAAACCGGCTGCCAGGAAATACCGGGTTTCATTCTCTCAGGTGTTTCCAGATAAGCCTGAGGGGAGGCTGAGTCCCCAGACAATCGAAACTCATGCAGGAAGCGGGTATGTCTATTATCAGGCAGGAAAAAATTACGGTCCGGTAACCATACAAGCGGTAGCCACGCGGGTGGAAAACCCTGAGAGTGCTCCTCCAGTCGCCCCGGTAGAAGTCAGCATCTACCAAATGAGCGATGCCCCGGCCAGGCTTATTATGGAGACTGATCCGGAGAAGAAGAACACTCTTGAAACGGACATCGGAGATTCTGTCAATATCAAGCTCACCGTTACCGATATCAATAAAAACCCCAATCAGGATGCTGTTATCCAGCTCTGGTTACAGGATGAGCGAGGGAATATTTCCCGAAATGGCAGGCTGTCAGCATCTGCCCTGGAAACCGATAAAAATGGCGGGGCCTCCTGCACCTACTGGGCAGGTCAAACTCCTGGCCTTGTGCGAATCATGGCCAGATATACTTCTGAGATACCGAGGAAGGAGAAGGAGCTTCTTCGCGCCCGCGGGAGCCTCTTTGTTCCGCTCTGGAAGCAGGAAGAAGACAGCATCCTCGATAGCCATCGATGGATGGACATGGTCAGGGATGTTCAGGGGACTATCAAGGAATGGTTCAAAGCCGAGGGTGACGAGGTCCATAAAGGAGAGCCGCTGGCCCTCATCGAAATCGAACGGCACGGCGAAATCGTGCTCAGGGCTCCGGGTGATGGAAGACTGATCGATATCAAAGTACTGCGGGGAGAAGATATCCTGGTCGGCCAGACAGTTGGATTTATGGAACTTGAGGAGAAGTAAAAGCTTCAATGTCAATCCCAAAACTTTACGATATTTAATAGGCGGGGTTAATAACCCCGCCTATCTATTTGAAATCCCCCCTCCTTTCTTTAAAGGAGATGGAAGGGAGGATTTTGATTTTTCTCATGGGAAACGAAAGATTGATTGGAGATTTTGCCTTGACAGTATCCCGTATCAGGGAGTAAATTAAAATATATGAAAAAGATTATTATTAATACATTGGTTCCATTGCTGATTATTTCCTGTTATATCTCTCCAGTTTCTGCTGTGGAGGTTGCTCCCCGTATTTCGGACAGGGAGATTGTGGAGAGGCTTTCCAGGCTTGAGGAGGGGCAGAAGGATCTGCGCTCAGAAATGATCGCTCGATTCGAATCGGTGGATAAACAGTTCGAATCGGTGGATAGACAGTTCGAATCGGTGGATAAGCGATTCGAATCGGTGGATAAGCGATTCGATGCAATGGATAAGCGATTCGATGCAATGGATAAGCGAATCGATGACCTGCGTGCAGAGATGAATAGTAAATTTGACCTCATCATCTGGATGATGGGGCTTTTTATTACTATTGCCCTCGCCATGTCAGGGTTTGTGATCAGGATGCAATGGCAGATGCAGAAGAACCAGGCAAGTATGAAAACTTCTCTGGAAACCCAAAAAGATGAGATAGCCTTCCTGAAGAGCCTGATCGAAAAGCTTCTTCCTCCGAAAGGAGCCTTGTAACCGGACCTCGCTTCACTGGATATACCAATCCATTTATATGATCAACCCATCTGTTTGCAGGAATCCTGATGCTCGACGACTATACTATCCGCTTTTTCGATAATCGCCTGACAGGTACCCTTACTGCTGCCCATACGGAGGGCAGGCTGATCCTCTGTACCTTGTGCCCTTCCGGCCGGGAGTACCGGCTTGCCTTTGATTATGGCCGCCTGCGCTCGATTCGCTCTGCAACACCTGAAATGCGGGAGCGTCGGGTGTCCCGATTACTTCTTGAGCGGGACTTCTGGGGGAGGTGGTATCCGGCAGGGGAAATGGAAAGTATTCCGTGGGAGACGGATTTTCCTTTTCTTTCCTGGGCGGATATATCGATCAGGACCGTGACAGGCTTTGCCTATGCCATACTTCAACGGGCTTACCAGGCAATACCGGACCGCGAAATCTCCAGCAGGCCGGAGCTCAAGGCACTCGTTTTGGATGCTCTTGCCTTCGATTTCCCGACCCTCGAAGCGGAACGAAAGGACTCTCAGGAGATGGAGGGTGATTTGTCATTGATCCTTCCGCCGTTTACCGATCCCCGGCTCTGCTTTCCGGTAATGCAGGGGTGCAGAAAGCGGTTTTTGTATGGGCCGTGCAGCTTTTGTGATACTTTTCTCGCGCGTCCCTTTCGTCTTCTCTCCCCTTCTGAAACACTGCTCTGTGCACACAAGAAAATGAGGTGGCTCGACGGCAGGGTGAGAAGCGGGTATGAGCTTTTTTTAACCGAGGGGGATGCGCTGGCTGCATCCCTGCAATCGCTTGAGACAATCATTCAGTTTCTGCGCCGGGAGTTTCCTGATATCCCCCGCATTTCCGCTTTTTCCAGTGTGCTCAGTATCATGGGAGATGGTGGAAAGGTCGAGGGAAAATCCAGTATCGAATTGCAGCGGTTGAGGCAGGCCGGACTGAGCAGAATATATCTGGGGATAGAGTCAGGAAGCGATCGGGTATTGGAGGACATGAATAAACAGACCACCCGGAAAGAGCAGTTGATAGCTGCCCGCAAGATTCGGGAAGCAGGTCTTGAGCTGGCCTGTATGATCATCACCGGGTATGGCGGCAGGGAATTATTTCGGGAGCACTTGGCGGGTACAGTGGAGTTTCTCAATCAAAGCTGCCCGGACCGGGTCTTTTTTTCCCGGATGACCCCTAAACCCGACACTCTGTACTGCTCGCGGTGCTATACTCCCTTGAGTCGTGCGGAAATGGAAGCGTGGGAGCGGGAAGTGCAGGCAAGGGTATCGAACAAAGTGGTTTTTCGGCAGTATACTCCATTAGATACCAGCCATTCGAGAAGTCGTCGATGGTGAAAACCGCGGCAAACATCAGCCGTCTCTTCTATCGATATGCGAACGGCGAATCTTCGGGCTGATAGAGTCCTGATAATATCCTAACCTCATTGCGGCCAAAATATCTTGACAACGACCGCAAGCGTATGGTAGATATTTAACGAGACTGAAATTATCGAATGTCATTGCCGGAGTGGTGGAATTGGCATACGCACGGGACTCAAAATCCCGCGGGCCTCAGCGCCCATGAGGGTTCGACCCCCTCCTCCGGCATGAATCCCTGCCCTTATCCCTTTAGATATAGTGCTTTAGGACGGCTTACCCCTCATAGGGGGACATATTTTTATCTTGACAACGGGCTCGAGGTTGAGCTAGTATTTTAGTAATAAATAACCAGGTGTTTGATGTGTTTCTGAGAAAGTAGTCAATATTTCCAGAGAGTTTGCAGTCAGGTATTTTAACTTGTTGAAAGGCTCGCTGCTCCTTAAAATCCAAGAGATATATGAACTGAACCTCTATAATTCTTAAACCCGGTGGTCGATTGTGGCCAAGAGGGAGAACGACCGTGCAGGTCGTTTTTATTTTTACTATCTTACTGTAACCCTTCCCAGTCTCAGAAGTGTAGGTACTCTCCTTTGCTGGAAGATCATCTGAAGATGTTTCAAGCGAGAGTTTTTAATAAAATAAGACAATAAGTTAATGGTCCTGAACATTACCAATTACGCAGGAGTTCTCTATGACTAAAGAAGAAATTATTAGAGCCATCTGGGATCAATTTCCCAATATTACGGTTAATGAGGCACGACGGATATATGAGACTACCATTAACCTCCTGAAGGAAACCCTGGTGAAGGGCGAATCTATCGAGATCAGAGGTTTTGGTAAGTTTACTGTCCGGGAGAAAAACAAGAGAATGGGCAGAAATCCGAGAACTGGTGAAGAAGCGGTAATTGTTGAGCGAAAGGTGGTCACGTTTAAACCATCGAAGATATTCCGGGGTATGGTCTGCGATAATAACGGAGATGAGTAAGCTCGCCTACCCTGCCGGGGTGACTGAATAAGCCCACTGTCCTGATCGGGAAATCCCGCCCACTAGCGACATGGCAGGCACCATTGTCCGGAAGCAGGTTCATGTACAACAGGACGAGCGGGAGGATCATCTATCCCTGTGCTGAGGTCCAGGATAGTTATCCTCTGCAACAGGTTATCCAGATGTATTGAGGTCTGATAAGGCTTATTATTGCTTTCAAGGGTGATCGGACTTTTCCCTGCCTGGTTGCGGAGGCGAAGGGAAAGAGTATCTGGTTTTTACTTCCCCCTGACCCTGGAGCAGTTTTACATCAAGGTAGTCGCACAGGTTCCTGTCCTGGGTTCTATCCCGTAAAATAAAACTGAAATTGCGATTATTCCTGGTGCTTTCAACGGTAATCTTGCCAAATCCCTCCGGATAGACGTCGAATATCTCCCGATAGGAAAATTCATTGATCTCAATCATACATTTTTTTCTGATCGACAATCCCGATTCACACGTGAGATAAACCCGTAAGATGGTAATAAGGCGTTGATCAGTAAGGGCAACCATACCGCGTGAAAAACCGTCGCTGTCTGAAGCCTCATATATCTTTTCAATAACTTCGCCGTCCCACAGGATGTCAGCCAGCCAGGTGATCTCCTCCCGTCTGGCGAAATGCTCTCCCCTTTTCAGTTGACTGATCTGTGTCTGAACTGCCTCTAATTTGTTCATCTTCTGTCTTCCCGCTCACTTTAGGGTAATCTCAAGGTTGCCATACCGTTAGAACAATTTGAGAGTCGTCAGGTACTCCTGAAAAAATTATACAGGATGACAGGAGAAAAGATCAAAATTAAATGTAATACTCAGGTAGGCACAGAGGGGTATTGCCTATAAAAAGGTTACTTCTCCTCCCCGCCGGAGTCCTCTTTTTTCACTATATTCACCAAAAAGGCCTTGGTTTCGGGAATCATGGTATTGGCATCCCCGATCGATGGGGTCAGGATATTGGCGCTGTCCCCTCCCCCTTGCGGCCCCAGCCAGCCAAAATGCCAGGGAAGCCCTACCTGATATATCTTCTGCTCGTTAACCAGGAGCGGCTGGAGCCGATCGGTAACCAGGGCTACAGCCTCAAGGTTGCCGCGGGCGGATTTGACCAGGCATACATCCCCGTTCCTGATCCCCTTATCTTCGGCCAGTTCCCGGCACATTTCAATAAATATGCACGGCTGCAGCTCCATGAGCCAGGGCTGCCGGCGGGTCATGATTCCAGTCTGCCAGTGCTCACTGATCCGGTAGGTGGTGCAGACTATGGGAAACTTCGGATCACAGGTCATGAACCGCATCTCGCCGCCCCTGATTCCTTTTTCACTGAGCAGTTTGATCGTTGGATTCAGCCGCTGGGAGGAGAGCAGATTCTTTTCGATCGGGCATTCCAGGGGCTCGTAGTGTTCGGGGAAAGGACCATCGGCCATACCGGGCCCGAAAATCTGTGCCAAACCCTCGGGCAGCAAAGCGAAGGCAAAGCGATAGTCCGGGGCTTGCTCCGTGCTCCCCACCGGCGGCCAGTTTCCGTCGGGCACATCTCCCACCCACGTGCGGCCGTCCCATCTGATGGCCACTTTCCCTCGCTTTCGGGGAAGACCCCGGTCATTGACCGAAGCCCGGTTATGGAGAATCCGGCAATTGTTCGGCCAGGACCATGCCCAGGAGGGATAAAGTCCAAGCCCGCCGGGGTCACTGGCATCCCGCCGGCTGGCCATATTTCCCTCTTCTGTGTAACTTCCGCAATACAGCCAGTTGCCGCAGGATGTCGTGCCATCCGCCTGCAGGTTGCTCTGGTGGGAAACCAGCCTTCCCTGGCTGAAGGGTTGCCCGTTAATTTGTACATCCTCCCGAAACGAGCCATTGATCTCTCTGGCCACCCGGTGCGGATCAAAGAGTCTGACCGTGCCATCCGGCATCCGGGATGAGAAATCCCACGACAGGTTGAGAATGGCCTCGACGTTTCTCCCTCCCTTGCGGCGGTAAATCTCTTTGACCCGCCTGACCAGTTCGGTCATGATTTCTCCATCGGCCCTGGCCTGGCCTGGAGGATTCACTACCTGAGTGCACCACTGCATCCACCGGCCGCTATTGGTGATACTTCCCTCTTTTTCGAAAGAGATGGCTGCCGGGAGTAGAAATACCTCGGTATTGATTTCCAGAGGATCGATACCGGTGCCCCGCCAGAAGGAGGCTGTTTCATTATCGAAGAGATTGACACTGACCAGCCAGTCCAGGCTGGCCAGAGATTTTCTCACCCTGGTGGCATTGGCCCCGCTGCAGGCAGGATTCTGTCCCCAGGCCAGAAAGCCGGAAATCCTGCCGGCATAGATGGCGTCAAACAGCATGAGCCAGGAGTAATTCTGATCCGGCTCGATCTTTGGCAGCCAGTGATAGCCAAAATCATTGTCCGCTCTGGCCGCATCTCCAAAGAAGGCCTTGAGCAGACTCACGGCGTATCGAGGATAATTACGCAATTCATTGGCGCTGTGCGGATCAGAGCTTTTGGGCGTATGGGCTTCCAGGTAATCCTTCAGGGTGGCCTGACCGGCAGAGGGGATTTTGAGATACCCCGGCAGCAACTCGTACAGCAGGGAATGATCCGTGGCCCCCTGGGCGTTCGATTCTCCCCGCAGGGTATTGATTCCCCCGCCGGCAACGCCGATATTGCCGAGCAGAAGCTGAATGATGGCCATAGCCCTGATGTTTTGTGTGCCCACGGTGTGCTGGGCCCAGCCAAGGGCAGAGAGGATCGTGCCGGAGCGCTGCGAGCCTCTGGTGGCGGTAAAGGTCTGGTATATCTTCTGGAGGAGTTCCCTGGGCGTGCCGGTGATCCGGGAAACCAGGTCTATGGTATAGCGGTAAAAATGCTTTCGCAGCAGGGTAAAAACGCAGTATGGGTCCTGCAGGGTCAGGTCCCTTTTCACCCTGCCGCTTGCATCCCGCTGAAAGGTCCAGGTGGATTTGTCGTAGCTTCGGGTCTTGGGATCGTATCCGGAAAAGAGCCCGTCCAGATCATCGGGTAACTGGATCTGGGGGTTGACCAGAAATGAGGCGTTGGTATGAAGCCGGACGGACTTTTCACAATAGAGCCGGTTCTCGATGATATAATTGATCATCCCGCCCAGAAAGGCAAGGTCCGTGCCGGAGCGGATCGGAGCGTAGATGTTCGCCTTGGCCGAGGTCCGGGTGAAGCGGGGATCTACGTGAATAACCTTGGCCCCGTGCTGTTTGGCCTCCATGATCCATTTAAACGAAATGGGATGGTTCTCGGCCGGATTGCTGCCCATAATCAGAATGACATCCGCATTCTTCAAGTCGATCCAGTGGTTGGTCATCGCCCCCCAGCCAAACGACTCGGTCAGGGCAGCCAGGGTGGAAGAGTAGCAGAGCCGGGCCTGGTGCTCCATGAAGACTATTCCCAGGGCGCGGAGAAATTTCTGATAAGCGTAACACTCTTCATTGTTCAGTGCAGCGCTGCCGATGGAAGCGATCCCTTCGGTCCGGTTGACCAGTTGGCCCTGATCATTGTGCTGGACAAAGGTTCGCTCCCGAGAGTAATAGATATTTTGGGCAATTCTGTCCAAAGCCCAGTCCCAGGAAACCTCCTTCCACTCCCTGCCTTTGGGTGCCCGGTAGAGAGGCACAGTCAGCCGCTGCCGGTTCTCGCCCGAAATCTGAACCAGGGCGGCTCCTTTGCTGCACAGAGCACCCTGGTTGATCGGGTGCTTGGGGTCGCCCTCCACGTACATCACCTTCCCCTCCCGGACATGAATCAAAAGACCACATCCGACCGCGCAGTACGGGCAAATGGAAGGGATCTCACGGCCATACTTCAATTGCCGGTTTTTGGCCTCCACGGCTCCGAGGGCCAGCTTGCCAAATCCCAGACTCTCCAAAACCAGGCTGGCAGTTAAGCTCCCTGATACCTTCAAAAAATCTCGTCGGTTGATATCCATAAGTTATCAGTGGTCAGTGGCCACTCCCCCTCCTCTATACCTTTTCGCCAGATTTCCCGCTCAAGATCAGAATTGGAAGACGGGAACCGGTATTTATCGCCCGGACTCCAGATGTCATAAAGTTAGCTCAAATAATTCAATAAATTAATACCTTTTATGGATAAAACCAAAGATATTGACACTCCTGGTGATTTATGATAGAAGTGATAATGAGAGGTGGGAAATGTGCCTCATTGCCGAGGAGTAAGATCCTGAAAACCAAGCCTCTCATAGGATAAGGGAGATAGAAAATGAAAAATATATTAATTGTTTATTATTCCCGGAGCGGACATACCCAGGCTCTGGCCCGGGAGATTGCTCACGGGGCAGAAGGAGAGGGTATTCAGGTCACCGTAAAAAAGGTTGAAGATACGAGTAACGATGATCTTCGGCAGGCAGATGCGATCATTATCGGCTCGCCTGTTTATTTTGGCAGCATGGCCTCCCCGGTCAAGGAATTGGTTGACCGGAGCGTAGCGATCAGAGGATCATTGAAAAATAAGATCGGGGCTGCGTTCGTTACTTCCGGCCATGATACCGGCGGCAAGGAGACGACCATCATGTCGATTATTCAGGCTATGCTGATTCATGAGATGATTGTCGTGGGAGACCCCATCTCGGCTGGAGGCCATTATGGAGCTGCTGCCCTGGGAGAGCCGGATCAGGGTGCGCTCAGCCAGGGAAGGGCTCTGGGTGCCCGGGTTGCAGAGCTGGTCCGGTGCCTGAAAGAGGCGGGAACCTGGAAGTAGAATAGGCGGATAAATCAAACCCGCAGGGGAAGAGAAGATTACGGCAGCCGAAACTGAAATCATGTGACTAACCCGCAATCAATTCGCAGATTACGCAATGAGCGCAGGTTGAGGAGAGATATCAAATCTTGCGAGTTTGCGTAATCTGCGAATATAACCGTCTACCTTGGTAAAAAACACTCAATCACCAAGAATCAGATTTCAGCGCATTCTGGTCATGATCCTCGATGGCTTTGGGGTGGGAGCACTGCCGGATGCAGCCGAATACGGAGACAGCGGAAGCAACACCCTGCTGAATCTGGCCGCAGCCGTGGGCGGCATTCACCTGCCCAATCTGGAGAGAATGGGGCTTGGTCATATTTGCCCCTTTGCCGGTCACGACCCTTCCATCCAGCCCATCGGAGCCTATGGACAACTGGTCGAAGTTTCCCGGGGGAAGGACAGCACGGTCGGACATTGGGAGCTCATGGGCGTTATCGTCAATAAACCCTTTCCCGTCTATCCTCAAGGGTTCCCTGATGAAGTCCTCGATCCCTTCCGGCAGGCCATCGGTACCGGGATTCTGGGCAATATCCCTGCCTCGGGCACGGAAATTATCGATCAGCTTGGCCAGGAGCATGTCCGGACAGGGTTTCCGATCGTTTATACTTCCCAGGACAGTGTCTTTCAGATCGCTGCCCATGAGGAGATTATCCCTGTTGACCGGCTGTATGAAATCTGTACCCTGGCCAGGGCTATTCTGCAAGGGCCTCACGCCGTGGCCCGGGTTATTGCCCGTCCCTTTATCGGCAATCCCGGCAACTGGCAGCGCACCCGCCGACGAAAAGATTTCTCGCTGGAACCCCCTGAGCCGACTCTGCTGGACCGGTTGAAGGAAAAGGGGTTTGCGGTCATCGGGATCGGCAAGGTGGTGGATATTTTTGCCAATCGGGGATTTACCCGGCAGATCCCTGCCAAGGGCAATGCCGATACTCTGGACAAGGTCGAACAAACCCTGTCCGAACTGAAAAAGGGCTTTCTTCTGGTCAACCTGGTTGATTTTGACATGCTCTACGGCCACAGGAACGATCCGCACGGGTATGCACAGGCCCTGGCATCCCTTGATCACCGGCTGGAGAGCATTCTGGCCTCCCTGCATGCCGATGACCTGCTGCTGATCACCGCAGACCACGGATGCGATCCGGTCACGCCATCTACCGACCACTCGCGGGAGTATACGCCGATCCTGGCTTTTACTCCCCGTGCACAAAAAGGCATCAACCTGGGGACCAGAACATCTTTTTCCGATGTCGCCCGGACTATAGCCCAAAATTTTTGTATTTCCGAATTACTGAGGGGTGTATCTTTTTTGGATGAAATTGTCTAATCATCAAGGGGGAAAAAAATTGTTCATCGGAGTCGATCTCGGCGGAACAAATATGAGAGCAGGAGCAGTAAGCTCCAGCGGCCAGGTTTTTCACCGCCTTTCACTTCCAACCAGAGTGAATCTCGGACTGGAAGAAGTGATTGGAAGAATTGCAGGCTCGATTCTGAACGTCATCGAACAGGCCGAGAAGGAAGGGCACCGGATTGAAGGAGTAGGGATCGGCTCTCCCGGCATTATCGATATCAGGACAGGCACGGTGGTAACTTCCCCGAACTTTCCGGAATGGAAGCAGGTACCGTTGAAACTGATCATGGAGAATAAGCTCCCCTACCCTGTTTTTCTCGATAACGATGCCAATGCCTTCGCCTATGGAGAAAAATGGGTGGGAGTAGGGAAAAATGTCCAGAGCATGGTCTGCATGACCCTGGGCACGGGAGTCGGCGGAGCCATCATTCTTGACGGCCGCCTCTGGCACGGATTCGACGGTATGGCCGGTGAAGTCGGCCACATGACTGTGGAGCCCAACGGATTGAAGTGCAACTGCGGCAATTATGGCTGCCTGGAATCCTATGCCTCCGCCTCTGCTGTGGTTCGCAGAATCAAACTGGCCATTCAATCAGGAATGCCGACTACGGTCATGGATCAGGTCGGCGGGGATCAGGAAAAAATAACTTCCACTCTTGTCTATCAGTCAGCTCTGGAGGGAGACTCTCTGGCCAGGCAAATCATGAAAGAAACCAGTATGTATCTGGGTATCGGTATTGCCAACCTGATCAATCTCCTGAACCCGGAAATGATTATCATCGGAGGAGGGCTGGCCAATGCCTGGGATATGCTCTATCCCCTGACCCTGGCTGAGGTCCGCTGCCGCGCTTTCGCGAGCCTGGCCCAGACCGCTCAAATCCGCAAAGCGTCCCTGGGAGATGATGCCGGAATCATCGGTGCCGCCGGGATAGCCTGCTTTGGCCTGAAGGATGCGGCCTGTGTAGGGTAGGGGAGAGAGTGATCAGTGGCCAGTGGTGATTAGCTGTATTTTTTCTTCTCCGGGCGCTTCTTTTCCCGATGCGCTCCCTCAACGATAAAAGTTATCTCTCCCTTGATGGCAGGGCGGCTTCTGAGGGATTCCAGAACAGCGAAGATATCTCCGCGTATGACTTCCTCGAATTTTTTGGTCAATTCGCGGGCTATACACACCTGCCGGTTGCCCAGAATGGCGTGCATATCTTCCAGGCAGGCAATGAGCCGGTGCGGTGATTCAAAAAAGACAAGGCTTCGCTCCTCCTCCTTCAGGCGGGAAAGCTCTTCCTGACGGCGTTTTGTGCGGCCATCCAGAAAACCTTCGAATACAAACCGATCCACCGGCAGGCCGCAGATGCTGAGGACCGCAGCCAGCACCGAGGCACCCGGAACCGGCTCAACCGGCACCCCCTCGGCCACAGCCTCCCGCACGATCCGGACCCCGGGATCGGAAATACAGGGAGTGCCTGCATCCGAGATCAGGGCAATGCTCTTCCCTTCCCGGAGGCAGTCAACCAGCTTCCGGGTCCGCTGCCGCTTGCTGTACTCGTGAAAGCTGATCAGGGGAGTATGGATATCGTAGTGCGACAGGAGCTTTCTGCTCCTTCTGGTATCCTCGGCTGCGACAAGGTCCACCTCCTTCAATATCCGCAGAGCCCGCAAGGTAATATCCTCCAGGTTGCCAATGGGGGTACTGACAATGTAAAGGATACCTTTTTTCTCTTCCTGCATTTCTTCGCTGCCTCACTTCCATCTCTTGGAGTCACTTCTTGGAGTCACTTAACTGAATAGCCAAATTTGAATCATAGAGGATTGCCGCTGTGCTTGTCAAACTGAAAATTTCTTCCTTGACAACTCCTGGTTTTATCGTTCATTATGGACAAAAGCCCTTATTCAACGCATATCATCCAAACCGATAAAGGAACGAACGACGATGATAGATAAATCCCGGTCCCTTGCTGTGCTGCTCCTGGCAGCGTTTCTCGTACCTTTGAGCCTCCCCGGATGCTCCTCCTGGCATCCCCTCCCCTTTCATGCTCAGGACGGCCATAACCGCTCTGCCGCGAGTCTGTTCTCCGGTCAGCCTCCGCATAACCTGGTTTTGATCACCATCGATACCCTGCGGGCCGATCACCTGGGATGCTACGGATACCGGAAGTCCCGGACTCCGGCCATCGATGCTCTGGCCAGGCAGGGCATTCTGTTCCGGCAGGCATTCAGCCCGGTCCCCCTCACCCTGCCTTCCCACGCATCCATCCTGACCGGCCTGTATCCGCCGGTGCACGGCATTCGGGACAACGGGTATTTTATTCTCGATGACGGCTATCAGACGCTGGCTGAAATCCTGAAGGAGAAGGGCTATGCCACGGCGGCCATTGTGGCCTCCTTTGTGTTGAATTCCCGCTTCGGGCTGGACCAGGGGTTTGATTTCTATGAAGATGACATTGCTCCTGACCCAAACCGCAATGACTCTTTCCGCTATGAGCGCCGGGGTGATGAAGTGCTGAAGCTGGCCAGGGACTGGCTGGCGCAGCATAAGGATAGGAAATTCTTCCTGTGGCTGCACCTGTACGATCCCCACGATCCCTACGACCCTCCTGAACCTCACAAAAGCATCTACGCCAGCGAGCCCTATGACGGAGAAATTGCCTATACGGACGCCTGCCTTGGGCAACTCCTTGATACCCTGGATAAACTGAAGCTGCGGGACAATACCCTGCTGATCCTGACCGCTGATCATGGAGAAGGTTGTGGCGAGCATGGGGAGAAAACCCACGGGGTGTTTATCTATGACAGCACCCTGCATGTTCCCCTCATTATCAGCAGTCCGCGCTTCAAGAGGTTCGAGGATGGAATAATGCTCAAAATCGCCGGGCAGCCTCCCCTCTACCCGAATTCCCCGGATTTTCTGGTGCGAACGATCGATATCCTGCCAACCACACTCGCTCTTCTGGGGCTGGCAGAGCCGGGAAAAAGTTACGGGCAGGGCATAAACCTGGTGCCCTGGCTGGCGGACAGGAGGAAACCCTCACCGGATCTCAGGCTTTACGCCGAGTCCCTGTACACCAAATTGAATTTTGACTGGTCAAGCCTGAAAGGAGTGCGGACCAGGGACTGGAAATATATCCAGGCTCCCACTCCGGAACTGTATCAGACCGTGTCCGATCCTGCGGAAACGGAAAACCTTCTCCTCAGGGAGCCGGAGCGGGCGCAGGGATGGGAAAAGGAGCTTCAGGAGATGGAGAAAGGCTTTGCCGCCGCAGGCTCGGCCAAAGGTGCAGCCAGACCGAAGGTCGTAAACGATCAGGAGATCCGCAAGCGACTTCAGAGCCTTGGCTATCTGTCCGCTCCCCGGCAGGAGAAGGCATCCCGGTCCGGGTCTGACCGGCCAGCGATCGATCCCAAGGACATGGCCCAGGTTCTTGAATCCCTGGATCAGGGACAGACCCTCTACGCTGCGGGAAAACTGGAAGCAGCAGCCCGGCAGTTTGAAAAAATTCTTACCGTGGATCCGGGAAATATCTTCATCCATTACCTGCTCGGCGATGTTTACAGCCGGCAGGGAGATTACCGCACGGCGCTTGATCACTACCTTGCCGTGCTCAAGGAGCAGGACGATTATCTGGAAACGCACAACAAGATCGGCTCGGTCTACGATCATCTCAATGACCATGAGCAGGCTGCCCGGCACTTTCAAAAAGCAGCCTCCCTGCACCCTGATCAGCCGAGAGCTTATAATAACCTGGGTATCATCTCCATCAAAACCAACCGGCTGGCTGAAGCGGAAAAAGCTTTTCTCCATGCCCTGGCCTTGAGCCGGGAACAGGATGACGCTCAGGAAACCGCCGTCAGTCTGCGATGCCTCGGAGATACCCGCCTGCGGATGAACGATCTGGAAAAAGCCCGGCAATACTATCAGCAGGCACTCAGTATCAACCCCTCTCTGGTTGAGGTCTATCTCGAACTGGCCAGGTACTATACCAGTCAGGGGCAATACGCTCTGGCCATCCCGCAGTGGGAGCAGGCGGTCGCGCTCCTGCCCCGGGATGCCCAGGCTGTTTTTGCCCTGGGGCAGTGCTGCCTGATGGCCGGCGACCGGCAGAAGGCCGGACAGCTTTTCCGGCAGTGCCTCCAGATTCAACCTGACCACGCTCAGGCGCGCAGTCTTCTGGAAAGGCTGGATGGAGAGGGTGGGAGTGGTCAGTGATCAAGTGGCCAGGGGGCAAAGAATGTGCTAACCACCAACTGCACGAAGTATTTTTTCGTGTGTTTCGTGTGTTTCGTGGTTCATAAAGGGACATCCGTACTATGCGCATATTTTTTTCCAAAAAGCATCACCTCCTGGAAATGATCAATGCATACCTCCAAAGGGCATCGGAGTGTATGGATGCTTTCCTGAGCGGGTTTTTGGCTTATTTGAAACATGAAGAATGTGAGGGATTGCAGCAATTTGTCGAGCAGATCAACCGGACCGAAGCCGAGGCCGACGACCTTCGCCGGGAAATTGAGCTCACCCTTTACGAAAAGGCACTGATACCGGAATCCCGCGGCGATATCCTGGGTGTCATGGAGTCCGTGGACAAGATTCCCAATAAGGCACAGTCAGTGATTCTGCAAATCGATACGGAATGCCTGCACATTCCTGAAATGTTCAAGAATGATTTTCGCCAGCTTGCCGAGGTCAATTTCCTGACTTTCAAAGATGTCGCCCGCGCGGTTCAGGCCCTGTTTGATAATGCCAGAGAGGTGAGAAAAATCACGGCAGAGATCGGTGTTAAGGAAAGGGCCTCTGATGCCATAGAACGTGGACTGATCCGCAAAATTTTCCTGAGCTCGACTCCGGTGGGGGAGAAAATTCTCCTCAAGGAACTGATTATCGAGACGGGAAATATTTCGGACCGGGCTGAAGATGCAGGAGACCGCTTGAATATCATAGCTGCCAAGAGGCTCATATGACAACTCATGGGATTGAATGAAAACCGATGATACGACTTGTGGCCGGGATTTTCCTGGGCTGGGCTCTCGGAGTCAATGATACAGCCAAAGCACTGGGAGCCGCAGTATCGACCCAGATGATCTCCTATCGGGACGCATGCCTGCTTTCCGCAGGTTTTATTATCCTGGGAGCCATTATGGATGGTAATGCGGGAATAAGAACGCTCGGCAGCCTGACCAGCCAGACCAATAACAGCGCTTTTGTAGCCTGCCTGGCCGCAGCTATGACCATAGGCATTCTGACCCTCCTGCGCCTGCCGGTATCCGCCTCCCATGCCATGGTAGGCGGGATTCTGGGCATCGGCATGTTTTCCGGGCAGATAAATTGGGGAGCATTGGAAAAGGTGCTGATCTGCTGGATTCTGACGCCGGTCGGGGGGGCACTCATCGCGAGTGCCGCTTTTATCATCCTTGGCCGGATCCTGAGGCTGATAAACCTTCACTTTCTCAAATACGACCGGCTCATGCGGGTATCACTTTTCCTGGTGGGCTGCTACAGTGCCTTTTCCATGGGTGCCAATAATGCAGCCAATGCGACAGGCTTATTCTTCAAGGCCGGAATGCTGACCCTCTCGCAGGCCACCCTGATCGGGGGCCTGAGCATTGCTCTGGGCGCTCTTACCTTCAGCCGGGGAGTCATGCAAACCCTGTTCAGCCGGATACTTCTGATGGATGCTTTTTCCGCTCTTATCATGCTTCTATCAGTGGCCCTGACTCTTCATACCTTTGCCAGGATCGGGGTGCCGGTTTCCATATCTCAGGCAGCCATCGGGGCAGTCCTGGGAATAGGCATGGTGAAAAACTTCAGACTGATCAGCCTGACCACGCTCTTTCAAATCATGATGGGCTGGCTGTTTACTCCCGCCATGGCCTTCGCCTTTTCCTTCATCATGGCCCGATGGTGGCTGGCGGTATGATCCTGCCATCGGCCTTCGGCAGGTGAAGCCACCTGCGTTCTCGCTCTGAATGACCTCGATCTCGATACAGACCTCTATAAATCTGACACAGAAGAACCTAAACTTTATGACAAAATCCAGTTCCGTCGCCTCTTATTCCCCTGTCTTCAGCTTGCTTTTCAAGGGATTTTCAGCCCTCTGCTGCTGGTATGGAGATTGCTAGCATGGATCGATAGCTGAAAACGATAATGGACAAATGCACGAGGACAAGATTTTATTACAATTACAGAAGGGAGGTGGCATCGCGCTCATAAAGCAGGGTTAGGGGAATTTCTCCTGTGGATAAAGAAGGGTTGTGGCAAAGATCGTAGAGGGGGGAGTTTTTCAGGAAATTGATTTTTCCCGGAGATTTTGCGAATGGCTAGGAAAGAGGAGATATGCGCCATGAATCGTTCTGCAAGTTTTACTGCCAAATGTAAGTTGTTAATAATTTCTGCCCTTTTCATTTTCGTTTCTACAATAGCACCCCACAAAAACGCTCAAGCATATTACAGTTATGGAATACCCGGCTTTGGCTTGTATGGCGGCCTCTACGGCCTGTATGGCCTGTATGGCGGCCTCTACGGCGGGCTCTACGGCCTGTATGGCGGTTTGTATGGTGGACTCTATGGCGGGTACGGCCTGTATGGCGGCCTCTACGGC